>JACUUU010000045.1 GCA_014859065.1 Anaerolineales bacterium | reverse complement strand
CAGATGTCCGCCAAATCCTGGAGCAAGCCATAAAGGATGACAACCGTGGATACGGAAAACGGCCAATCCAGATTTCTGAGCAAGCAATCGAACATCTCATCCGGGTTGCTGGAGGAGACGCTCGTAATGCGCTCAACGCGCTGGAGCTGGCCGTCGAGAGTACCCCACCTGACACGCAAGGTGTGATCCAAATTAACCTGGAGGTCGCTCAAGAGTCGATCCAACGCCGGGCAGTGCTCTACGATAAAGACGGAGACGCCCATTATGACACCATCTCAGCCTTTATCAAATCGGTACGTGGTTCCGACCCGGATGCTGCCCTTTACTGGTTGGCGAAAATGCTTTACGCTGGCGAGGATCCCCGTTTTATCCTGCGCCGCCTGATCGTCCTGGCAGGTGAGGACATCGGGTTGGCAGACCCGCAAGGATTGGTTATCGCCACTGCTGCTGCTCAAGCTTTCGATTACATCGGTCTCCCAGAAGGAATATATCCCATTGTCGAAGCGACTCTTTACCTCTCAACTGCACCAAAATCCAATTCAGCTGGGTCTTACTTTAAAGCCTTTCAGCTCATCGAAAATGAAGGCACAGTTGCGGTACCCCGCCATCTACAGGATGCTAATCGAGATGCAGTGGCACTAGGGCACGGGCAGGGTTATCGTTATCCCCATGAATCCCCTGATCATTTTCTGCCTCAACAATACCTGCCAAAATCACTCTTGGGAACATATTTCTACCAACCAACCGATCAGGGTTATGAAAAGTTGGTCAATGAGCGCCTGGAACTCTGGCGCGAAGCACAACGCTCAGCTTTGGGGATCAGCCAGACAAAAGATGTCCCCGAGCTACCTCAAGATCTAATTCAAGATATAAAACATCGTCATAAATCATCTGGAAGACTAGAAAGTGGGTAAAACAAATACATGCCGATCATTTTACTAATACGCCACGGAGAAAACGACTATGTAAAGAAGGGACGGCTGGCTGGGCGCCAGCCAGGTATTCACCTGAACGATACCGGTCGAAAACAAGCCCAGGCTTTGGCAGATGACTTAACCCAGAAATTTGATATGGCTGCATTCAAAGCGATTTACAGCAGTCCCTTGGAACGCACCATGGAAACTGCCAAGCCAATTGCTGAATCCCTTGAACTGGAGGTTATCCCCCGTCCTGGCTTGCTCGAAACCGACTACGGAGAATGGCAGGACAAAAAATTAAAGGGATTGAGCCGATTGAAAATATGGCGGGTGGTCCAATTTTCACCCTCTCGAATGCGTTTCCCTGGCGGTGAAACCTTTGCCGAAACTCAATTCCGTATTTGCCAGGAGATCGAATCACTCTGCGAGATGCATGAGCCTAAGGATATGATCCTTTGTGTAACCCATGCAGACCCGATCAAACTGGCTGTCGCACATTACTTGGGCATGCATCTCGATATGTTCCAGCGCCTGATTGTGTCTCCTGGGTCAATTACGACCCTGCAAATAAGGGATGCTTCCGCACGGTTATTTACTTTGAATTTCATCCCTTCTTTAAATACACCTGAACATTGATCTGGTATACTAACGATATTAGGATTTGATCTGCTGACATCCAGTCACCATGTGCACAAATTCTTTTTTTGCAGATTGACTTGGAGAAACTTATGCCACAAGAAGAGATTGACCTGCGACCAGCCACACACCTTGTGACCGATGCGATTGGCCCTCCTGGACAGCGTGTTTTCTATATTCAGGGTTGGCAAGCCAACCGCACAGTAACCGTGATCGTTGAAAAGATTCAGATCCAATCATTAGCTGTAGGCGTGGAGCAATTTCTGACCGAGATCAAAGAGAAATTCCCGGATCTGAGCGAAGCTTCTGCGGAGTATATGGAAGAAAAGATGCGCATCCACCCACCGGTTGACCCGCTCTTCCGGGTTGGTGAAATTGGACTGGGATATGACGCCGAAGCTGACCTGGTCGTTTTGGTAGCCCGGGAACAGGTAGCTGAAGACCAGGACCCAAAAGAAGCCAGCGTGGTGCGCTTTTGGTGTACCCGTTCCCAACTGCGCGCCATGGCACATTGGGGAATTGAGATCGCCTCTCGCGGCCGTCCACTTTGTCCCCAATGCGGTGAACCGATGGATCCAGAAGGTCACTTTTGCCCGAAGAAAAACGGTCATCAGAGATAAGGGCGGAATCAGTCGAGATAGCTGAAAAAACCTATTTGCAAAGCCTATTGATCTATCCAGCTGCAAATAATTAACAGCATGCTTTCTCAAACTTTATGGATGATTTCTCGAATAACAAGGTTTTAAAAGCCTTAGATATAGGCGAGATCTCCCTAGAGGGAGAATTTATTTGGGGCTCAAATTACACTTTTGCAGTTGAGGTAACATACGACGATATCTCCTTCCAAGGGGTATATAAACCCACCCAAGGAGAGCGGCCTCTTTGGGACTTCCCGCGGTCGTCGTTAGCTCACCGGGAAGTGGCAGCCTACCTGGTAAGCGAAGCGCTAGGTTGGCAGCTCGTCCCACCAACCGTTTACCGACGTAAGGCACCTTTAGGTCCTGGCTCGCTCCAAATTTATGTAGACCATAATCCCGAGTATCATTACTTCAATTTCACGGAAGAAGACCGGCAGAAGCTGCGTCCAGTAGTCCTTTTCGATCTGTTAATCAATAATGCCGACCGTAAAGGCAGCCACGTCCTGTTTGATCCTGATAACCATATATGGCTTATCGATCATGGTGTTTGCTTTCACTATGAAGATAAATTGCGCACAGTGATCTGGGATTTTGCTGGTGAGACCATACCCGCGGAATATTGCCAGGAGCTTGCCAATTTCAGCCGTCAACTGCAAGAAGGCACTCAATTACACAAAGCATTACAGGCTAACCTTAACCAATTAGAGATCAACGCTTTGAAGAAACGAGCGGATCGCCTGGTAAGAGGCAGCCAATTTCCCAACCCACATATCGACCGCCGCCCCTATCCATGGCCGGCAATCTGATCCTTAAACACCCTAATAAGACTGGAGAATGCAATGTCGCACTATAATCTTGTTCTGATTGGTTTCGGTAACGTTGGTCAATCACTGGCTCACTTGCTGCTGTCCAAAGAAGAAGAGCTCAGAACCCGCTATCAGATTACGTGTTCAGTCACTGGCATCGCTACTGGTAGCCACGGGATAAGCTTCAACCCTGATGGTATCGATCTGCAAGCTGCCCTCGAGTTAGCCTCCAAGGGCGATTCGATCGAGAAGTTATCAGCCCAACCTCCGCCGATAAATTCCCTTGATTTGATCCGCAGTTGCAATGCCGATGTGCTCTTCGAAAACAGCCCGGTAAACTACAAAACAGGACAACCTGCTATCGATCACTTAAGTACAGCATTAAAGCTGGGTATGCACGCCATCACAGCAAACAAAGGGCCAGTAGTCCATGCATTCCGCCAGTTGACCGAACTTGCTCAAGCACAGGGACGCAGATTTTACTTCGAGTCGACGGTTATGGATGGTGCACCGATTTTCTCACTATTTCGAGAGGCGCTGCCTGGAGCGAAACTCAAATCGTTGCGAGGAATTCTGAACTCAACCACCAACCTTATTCTCACCCGGATGGAGAAAGGGGAAAGCCTTGAACAAAGCATCAGGTATGCCCAGTCAATTGGGGTTGCGGAGACAGACCCCAGCGGTGATGTTGATGGCTGGGACGCGGCTATCAAGGTTTCCGCATTAGCAACGGTGCTGATGGATGTGCCTCTCAAGCCCTCAGACGTGGACAGGATGGGGATAAGAAGTATTTCCTCGGATGATATTACCAATGCAAAAATTCAAGGGAAGCGCTGGAAGTTGGTTTGCTCAGCCGAGCGAATTGGTGAGCGCGTATATGCCCGCGTCGCTCCCGAGATGGTCTTAGCAGATTCTCCACTTTACTATGTGGAAGGGACAACCAGCACAATCCAATTCGAGACTGATGTGCTCGGCCTACTTTCAATCACTGAAGCGAACCCCGGACCTGACACAACCGCCTATGGTCTATTTGCTGATTTTCTCAATGCGGTCAAATCCTAACTCACTGTTTTGTGCTCAGACAAAACTAAGAATATGACTCCCAAGTGATGCCATTGTGCGCCAAACATCAACTTCTATTTGTACAATTTCCCTAAAAGTAGAAAAATATTGCATTTTTAAGCATTCTGTTGTATGGTATGTTTGCGAACCAATCAGCTGCACCCAACAAACTCCGGGAGGAAAATCTTATGAAAGTTATTGAATCTGGAGAGGGCAAATTAACCCAGGCAGTGGATATGAACGCATTCCGGGAATGGAATCGCAAAAAAACCAAAGCCATGGTTGACAAACGCATGAGCGAGGCAGAAGCCATCAGTCGCTTCATCCATGATGGGGATTACATCGGTACTGAGCTCTATGGAACAGTGCGAGCTCCAATGTCCTTGGTGTATGAGGTCGTCCGGCAGAGGAAAAAGGACTTACGAGTTGCTGGTCAGGGAGTATTAGAGCTGGACATGCTGCTAGCCGCCGGGCTGGTAAAAGAGCTGGACATCACCTATATCGGCCTGGAGGTCTATGGCATCTCTAACGCACTGCGGCGAGAAGTGGAAAGTGGGCGAGTTGAGAACTGCGTGGAATGGAGCAACGCTGGCATTGCCTGGCGATTCAAAGCAGCAGCTATGGGCATCCCGTTTATACCCACCCGCTCGATGCTCGGCACTGACACAATGAAGCATTCTTCTGCCAAGGTGGTTGAGTGTCCTTTCACCGGAGATCCGATCTGCTTACTCCCGGCTTTGATCCTAGATGTGGGATTAATTCACGTCCACCGGGCAGACATGTATGGGAATGCCCAAATTGACGGTATCAGCGGTTTTGCATTTGAAATGGCGCGCGCCTCTAAAACCTTGATCCTCAGCACTGAGGAGATCATACCCAACGAACAAATCCGCAGTCAGCCTGACCAAACTATCATTCCCTATTATCTGGTCGATGCAGTAGTTGAAGCTCCCTACGGTTCTCATCCCGGAGAGATGTTCTATCTTTACGCTCGCGATGAGGAGCAGATAAAGGAATGGGTCGAGGCGTCCCGGAATGCAGAGACCGCTCAGGTTTACTTAGATAAGTACGTTTACAGTGTAAAAGATCATCAGGAATATCTCGACCTGATTGGGCGTGAACGGCTTGACAGCTTGTGGAAGAAAGAGGAGCGATAAAGGATGAACTCGACAGATTACAACCCCACCGAGCTGCTTATCTGCACAGCAGCTCGCCTGATGCCCGACAAAACAACGGCATTCATCGGCACCGGTATCCCCATGTTAGCCGCTTCCCTGGCTCAGCGGATGCACGCGCCAAATTTAGTGACTATATTCGAGTTCGGCGGAACAGGTGCAATTCTCGACGAGCTCCCTCTGGCAGTCGGTGGCGAAAGCACCTTCAATAAAGCTGTTTGCGCTTCGGGAATATGTGATGTCATGGAAACCGCTCAGAGGGGCTTTATCGAATTCGGTTTCCTGGGAGGAGCACAGATAGACCCTTACGGCAATCTGAACAGCACAGTAATCGGTGATCATCAGCATCCTAAAGTGCGGCTGCCGGGAAGTGGAGGAGCAAACGATGTTGGATCTCACTGCTGGCAAACGATTGCCATTATGCCTCAAGACACACGCCGCTTCTTGGAAAAGGTAGACTTCATCACCACTCCAGGCTACCTGAATGGCCCTGGGGCGCGTGAAACTGCTGGTTTACCTCCCGGCACTGGACCCTACCGGGTGGTCACGAATCTGTCAGTTTTAGGTTTCCACCCGCAATCCAAACGCATGATGCTGCTAGCCACCCAACCTGGCATCAAAATAGATCAGGTTATCGAAAATACCGGTTTTGAACTGATCATCGCTGATACTGTCGAAAAAAACCCACCTCCAACCGAAGAAGAACTGCGCATATTACGGGAGGAGGTGGATAGGGACAAATTGTATATTTAAGCAGTTCTTATCCGCCAATCCATTCCAGGACAAGGGCTTCCCCTTGGCCTACACCTACACACAGGGTTGCTAAGCCGAAGTAGGGACGCTGAGCTTGTTGTGATCTGCGGCGCATCTCGTGTAGAAGCGTGGTCAAGATTCGGGCTCCTGAGCAACCCAGGGGATGACCGAGAGCGACTGCGCCGCCATTAACGTTGGTGATCTCAGGTTTCATCCCCAACTCGCGCATGACTGCTAAAGCCTGGACTGCGAAAGCTTCATTCAGCTCAATCAAGCCGATATCATCCATGGTCAGCCCGGCACGCGCCAGGACCTTTAAAGTGGCAGGGACAGGCCCAAGCCCCATCGTGCGGGGAGCTACACCAGCCGCAGCAGTGGCAACAACTCGAGCCAGGGGTTTCAAACCCAACTGCTGCGCTTTCTGAAGACTCATTAATAGTACAGCTGCCGCGCCGTCATTCAACCCGGAGGAGTTCGCGGCTGTCACAGTACCATCCTTGCGAAATGCCGGCTTGAGTCTTCCAAGCGCCTCCATACTGCTGTCACGCCGCGGGCGTTCGTCCGTGTCCACTACTACTGCATCTCCTTTGCGCTGGGGGATTAAGACCGGAGCGATCTCCTCGGCAAACTTACCCGCATCGATTGCAGCCACCGCTCGGCGGTGGGATTCCAAAGCGAAGGTATCCTGCTCTTGACGGGAGAAGGGCATTTG
Source organism: Anaerolineales bacterium (assembly GCA_014859065.1). Taxonomy (GTDB): domain Bacteria; phylum Chloroflexota; class Anaerolineae; order Anaerolineales; family UBA4823; genus Kmv39. The sequence goes on along the minus strand of JACUUU010000045.1, from coordinate 10,822 downwards.
ATCGTAGATATTCTCAGCGGTTTCACCCATTGACTCAGTCCCGTACAAGTTCTGCATCTGCGGGTTTGGGTAACGCCAACCCAGAGCTGTATCCCAGGCAGTCAGGTTGCCGAAAGCAAAAGGTCTTTCTGCTTTTGGTAAAGAGTATGGCGCGCGCGACATGCTCTCCACCCCACCAGCGATATATACATCCCCTTCGCCTACCCGGATAGCCCGCGAGGCTTGACTGATAGCATTCAATCCAGATGCGCACAGGCGGTTAAAGGTGACCGCCGGCACCTCAACTGGAAAACCAGCCAGTAATGCAGCCATGCGGGCAACATTGCGATTATCTTCCCCCGCCTGGTTAGCACATCCCATATATACCTCTTCAACCATGGAAACATCTATGCTGGTACGGTCTACCAGAGCTTTCAAAATGTGCGCAGCCAGGTCGTCAGGGCGGACTGATGCTAAACTACCTCCCAGAGCGCCGATGGGGGTGCGCACTGCATCGATTATCACGGCATCAGGCATGTGATCCTTTCCTTTCTTAGATCTGCAAACGTGGATATGAGGATAGAGATATCAGGTTGGAAGATGGCCTTGACCGACAGATTCCAGCCTGGGTTTTATTCTACCATTTCATCCTTAAGACCTAGTCCGAATCCACTCAAAGACCGATGTCAACGCTCCTGCTCTCCGGTATCATCAGACTAACACAAGATAAATGCTCAAATTTCAATAACAGAAAGAGCATTATCCGAGACAAAATCAAATTTGGAGGTATTAGATCATGAGTAGCAATGTTTCACAAATACAGGTACGAAAGACACATGGACTGGCAATTGCCAGCCTGGTGTTGAGCATCCTGGGATTCACCTTCCTGCCGGTGTTAGGCTCAATATTTGGTATCATAACAGGCAAATTAGCCTTGAAAGAGATCCAAGCAGCCCCACAGATGTATAACGGTGAAGGACTTGCCAGAGCTGGTATTGTGATCGGTTGGATTGTCATCGGATTGGCTATTATTCTGGGTATTCTTACCTTGATCGCAGTAACCTTTTTGACACCAATTTTCATCGGTTAAGAACAATCAACAATATGTGCTCCTGGTTAGCAGTTAATAATGGAAAGGAAAATCGAGATGAACGCAGAATACCCTACAACCAGAACATCCACCCATGCCCTGGCAATCGTCAGCCTGATCCTATCCTTACTTGGATTTACACCCATCCTACCCCTGATCGGATCGATCGGGGGTATCATTACCGGGATGATTGCCAGGAAGGAGATCCGCGCAAATCCCGAGAAGCACACTGGAGATGGTATAGCCCTGTCTGCCATTATCCTGGGATGGCTAGGTATCGCTCTGGTCTTACTGGGTGTTATTGCGGTCATCCTGTTCTTAGTACCGCTTTCAATCACATCAGTAAGAGTGGATTCGTTGCCGATGCCTATGCCTGTGGAAACCTATAGTGTTCCAGTGCCTGTACCGTAATGACTGAATTCCTACGGAAGAACAGACTGCTGGCGCCATTTCACCAGTTGAAGTGGCAACTCGCCCTGACATATATCTTAGTGGCCTTTGCCGCAATCTTGTTGGTCTCCTGGTGGGGTTTCATCGCTATCAGCGTCTACCTCAGCAGCACCAACCCCGAGATGACAATGGTGGAGGCCACTCAGAGTCTGGTGATACCAGCATTGCGCTACCTGCTACCCAGTATGGTGTTAATAGCTATCCCAGCTATCCTGATCAGCACTTACTTCGGATTCCTAACCGCTCGATGGTTGGACCAGCGCCTGACAGAACTATGGAAAACTACCCAAGCCTGGGGACAAGGCGATTTATCGGTACGGGTAGTGGACAATTCAAATGACGAGATAGGCAAGTTTGGAGAACAGCTAAACCAAATGGCAGATCGATTGCAGACTTTAATGCAGACACGTCAGGAATTGAGCATCCTGGAAGAGCGCTACCGCCTGGCTCGCGACCTGCATGATTCTGTCAAGCAGCATTTGTGTGCAACCAGTTTACAGCTTGCTGCAGCTCAATCCCAATTTGACCAGAACTTGGAGGCCTCGCGAGAGAGCATCAAGGAAGCTGAACAATTGGCGCAGGTCGCTCAGCAGGATCTGGGTTCAATCATTTTTGAACTGCGGCCTATTGAATTAAACCAGATGAACCTGATAGAAGCGCTCGATAAAACAGTGCATGATTGGGGAAGGCAGCGTGGCGTGGAGGTGAAATTTATTGTTTCTGGTGGTAGACATCTGGATGTTGAATTGGAAGGAGCGATCTTTCGATTTGTCCAAGAGGCGCTTTCCAACATCGCTCGCCACAGCCAGGCATCTTCAGCACAGATAAGGTTGGATTTCAAGGACATAGAGCTGCTCATATCAATCGAGGATAACGGCCGCGGTTTTGACCCGCTCGAAACCAAGGAGCAGGGTTACGGGCTGCGCAATATGCGCGAACGCATCCAAGGGATTGGAGGAGAGATAACGATCGACAGCCTTTCTAACCAGGGGACACGGATTATCGCAAGGGTACCCGTGCCAACATAAATGATTCGTGAGGTACACAAATGAATGAGAGAGCGTTAATGGATAACAGCGATAAAATCTCGATCATCATGGTCGATGACCACGCAGTCGTCCGTCAAGGACTGCGAGCTTTCCTGCAATCAAAAGCCGACATGGAAGTAATCGGGGAAGCCTCGAATGGTGAGGAGGCAATCCAACTTGCAGTGGACCTGGCACCAGATGTTGCACTGGTAGACCTTATCATCCCCGGCATGGACGGGGTAGAGATCACACGCCGTATCCGCAGCGCAAGCCCACGGACTCAGGTGGTAATTTTCTCCTCATTTCACGATGACGAGCATATTTTTCCCGCCCTGCGAGCTGGAGCACTATCCTACCAGCTGAAGGAAGCACCGCCCGAAGTGTTAGAAGAGGCAATCCGCAAAGCTGCACGCGGAGAAGCTGTCCTGCATCCCAAGGTGGCTGCGCAGCTCGTTCACGAGATCCAGGGTGAGACCAGAACAAAAGTGAACCCGTTTACTGAGCTGAGCGAGCGTGAGCTGGAAGTGCTGAACTTGATCGCCAAAGGTTCAAACAACCATGAGATCGCCGACCAGCTGGTGATCAGCGAGAAGACTGTCAAGAGCCACGTCAGCAATATCCTCAGCAAGCTGCACCTGGCAGACCGTACCCAGGCAGCGGTCTTTGCGTGGAAAGAGGGCATCATGCGGCGCGACCGAGATTAATAGTTGGTGACCATATCGATCATGCCGCGCTCACGCGCCTGATAATCACACCAGCGGAATACAAAAACGGAGATGAGGGCGAATGCCAACGCCAATCCTACCAGGATCAGGAGCAAATGCTGGTTGGTCAGCGTGGAAAGAGTGGGGAAAGCATCAGCCACCGAACCAACCAATGAGCGTCGTAACAGTTCCAGCCAGTAAGTAAGCGGCATAGCAAAACCAATAGGCCGCAGGAACGCCGGTAACACATCCAGGGGGAAGATCGCACCACTGAACAAATAGAGCGCACCTGCCACGCCTTCACCCAAGAACCAGGTGTGGTGAGCGATTAACAAGGATACGCCGGCCAGGAGCAATCCCATCATCGCCAACATGACCACGCCGATCAACAGGCTTACTATGAACAATGGCCAGTCCACCAGTGCCAGGTCAACATTCACTTGCAGGAATACGACCCCGACCACAATAGTGATAAAAACAGAGATAGATGCCACAAGGAATTTAGCAACACCGCGACCAATCAGATAAGTGGGAATATGGATGGGGGCAACATACATATACTTCAAAGTCTTATAGTGCTCCCGGTCATCGATGACAGCCCAGGAAATGCCTGCCATGACACTGCCAACGTAGATGTAGAAAGCATTTCCCAGGTAAATGTAGGGAAATATCGGGGATTGGAAATCACCCTGGGTGATGATGGCATACATAACCACCAGAATAGCAGCACCGGAAAGAGGCTTGATGATGGAATAGATCGCGAACAGGAAGGGGTCAGTCCAGTTCGATTCGATCTTCCAGCCTAACCAGGCGGCCATACGGAAGGACTGCAGCAGCGATTTGGACTTCGAAGAAGGTGGATCATATTTCAAGTCCGCCAGCCGAGAACCTGGATATGGGGGATATCTCTGGGTCATCTCCCTTACCTCCTGCTCTCAGTCAGGCGACCTTCCCGGATCGCCAATCTTTCCATATAACCCAACAGAAACTTTGCAGCAACCAGGAAAACAGCGCACAGCCCGGCTAATACGGCGATCTCGACCGTAACCGTCAAGAAACCTAATGCCGGTCCGGAGGGGAAAACGAGCTGGCGCATGGCATCCAACCCCAATGTAAGCGGAATAATGGAAGCAGCAGCTGCAATCCAGAAGGTGAAATTCTTGATCGGAAAGTAGAACCCGGAGATCAGGTAAACCGGTTCTTGTGCCAAGTTAGAGAGATGCCAGGCTTCCCGGCTGAGCAACAAAAAAAGCGAGGCAAACATCATACCCATACCGTAAAGAGCGACCATCGCCAGGATAAAAACAGTGAACAGCTGAGTAAAGCTGGTGACCGAATATTGCACGTTAAACAAAAAACTTCCTAGCAGGACGATGGCAAATGCCCTCAAGGTAGTCGCCAGCATCCCACCTAATGCCATGCCCAAAAGGAGGGCAATCAAAGAGCTGGGCGCCATGGTGTAGAGTGCCAGGTTGCCCATCTCCTTCTCCCAATACAATTGGCTGGACATCGACCAGAGGACATTCATCCAGAAAGCGGTCATGGCGCCTCCCATGACCACAAAACCGACATACTCTTCAGGCGCATTGATGGCGCGGTAGACGAAAACATAGGCAGAGACAGCCAGAATGGGAAGGAAGATATCGAAGAACATCCAGGACTTCTCACGCTGCTGCCCGATGAGGCGCGGGTAGGCACGCGCGAAGACACACTTGAGGAAGAACCTCCAACCCGTAGCGCGCTTGATGCCTAAAGCCCCAACTTGAACTCCGCTCACTGAGCACCTCCAGCGGTGTGGTTGCGCTCGACCTCCCCTAATCTGCGGCCAACCAGGGCGACAAAGACATCTTCTAGAGTTGGTTCGCGCTTCTGTAAGTTCAAAATGCGGACATCGCGGCTGGTTAGGGTATTGAACACTTCTCCCAAGGCTGGTTCTTCCTGGAGGATGAGCTCCAATTTTGCACCTCTCTCCAGCTGCTGGTGGACGACCTGTTTAACACCAGGTAATCTCTCGATGGTATCCATACCCAACCCATTCAGCTGGCTTACTTCCAGGCTGAAGATGGCTTCCTGTTGGAGTTCTTGCTTCAACCTGGCAGGTGTATCACAGGCTAGAACACGCCCCTCGTTAATGATAGCCACGCGGTCACAAAGCTCTTCAGCTTCAACCATGTAATGAGTGGTGAGCAGCAAAGTGCGCTTAGGATTATCATCCACCCATTGGCGGATGAACTTACGCACATCCCGAGCAGCGCCAACATCCAAACCCAAGGTAGGTTCATCGAGGAAGAGAACCTCAGGGTCAGTGAGGAAACCGCGCACGATATTCATCTTTTGACGCAAGCCGGTGGAGAGATCGGAGGACTTGGTGTTGATACGATCGCCCATCCCGACGACTTCCATTAATTCCTTGATGCGCTGGTTTGCCAGGGTCGAAGGCAACCCGTAGAACTGGGAGAACATCCACAGGTTCTCACGTACAGTAAGCAGACCATAGCCGGAGGCTTCTCCTCCGGAGACCATATTAATGCGCAATCGGACGTTCTGAGGCTGTTGGGTAACATCAAATCCGGACACCCAAGCGCGACCGGTGGTAGGTGCCAGGAGGGTGGTTAGGATCTTAATCAAGGTGGTCTTTCCAGCCCCATTCGGGCCAAGCAAGCCGAAGAGCTCACCTGGGGGGATTTCCAGGTTTACGTCCTTTAGGGCAACCAACTGGCGAGCTTCGGTCTTTTTGCCACCACGAATCTTATAAATACGTCCAAGATTTTCTGTTCTAATTGCTGATTCCATATCAACCTTAAAGTATCCAAAAGCGTTAACAAGCATCCCAACTTATCAAAATTGTTGGGGAAACGGAGGAGAACCGTAGGGTTATCGTAGGCTAAGCGTCAAGCATTAAATCACAGAACCTGCTAAGATATTGATCGAAGGGCGATTTCTCTTCTTCTCCTCCTTAGAGAGAGCCGGGGTCGGCGTCCCTGGCTCTCACTGATTCTACCACTCAGCTTGATTCTCCAACCAACCGCGCTCTCCAGACACCAGTTGCGAATGACGAAAACAATCCACGAGGTGGTCATTGACCATTCCAGTAGCCTGCATATGGGCATAACAGATGGTTGGACCAACAAATTTGAATCCCCTGGATTTCAACGCGCGGCTCATTGCCTCGGATTCAAGCGAGGAACTAGGGATTTCATCCAATGATCTCCAGGTATTATGGATCGTCTTACCAGCGGTAAACTGCCAGATAAAGGCATCAAAACTACCAAATTCGGCCTGGATGGAGAGGAATGCCCGAGCGTTATGTACTGCTGCTTCAATCTTGCGTCGGTTGCGGATTATGCCGGGATTCGACAGCAGTTCAGCGATTTTATGTTCTCCATATCCAGCGACGACTGCAGGGTCAAAGTGGTCGAATGCCTGACGGAAATGGGTTCGTTTACGCAAGACGGTCAACCAGCTCAAGCCAGCTTGGGCACCTTCTAAAACCAGAAATTCAAATAACAAACGATCGTCGTGGATGGGTACACCCCATTCGAGATCGTGGTATTGGCGCATAAGCGGGTCAGTGTCTGCCCACTGGCAGCGAGGTGTCATGTGGATACCTCCTGCATACCCAGATTGGATAATGCAATCCGCAGCTCAGCGTGAGTGGTGTGAAGCGCAGTGGGAACAATTTCCAACGCTAATTCGACTGCTGCGGCTTTTCCATCGACGAAAAGAATGGGGATGTGGCGAGTAGCTGCGGAAGTTCGCAGCACCAAAGCAGTCTGCCTACCATGAGATGGTAAGCGCGCCAAAGAGACCACCACGCAGCGAGGTTGCGATTGCTTAATTTGTGAGAAGGCGCGACTGCCGTCCTCTACTTCCAGGTCGACATCCCAACCGGATAAGGCCAGGGAATCAGCCATGGATAGCGCCTCAGTCTGGTTCCAATGCACAAGAAATAGACGTTGCCTCATCAAGCATCGTTCCCTTTTTTTACTCAATCGCTCAATAAGTGAATTCGCTTCGAACTTAAATCTTGCGGTGAGGGCAGCCAGGCATATATGCGCAGGTCTACCCGGTCGTGGGCGTCAAATTCCACTCCTTCAGCTTCCAACAAACAGCGCTGTTCCGTTGAGCCTTTTCCCTTGCGCAGACTGATCTTGCCCTGAGAATTGATGACCCGCTGCCATGGGACATCGGCGGGACAGGCTGCCATGGCGCCACCCACCCAACGAGCTCCCCAGGCATGGTAGGCGGCAGGGATGGGGTCACCAGTACCCGCAGCCTGAGCTGTGATTACCATGGAGGCTATCTGACCGTAGGTGGCGACCTTTCCGGGCGGGATTTGGCGGACGATATCCCAAACGCGGGCGTTGTAAGCTGCCCGATCAGGGGGAGAGGTATATCTTTGGGGATTCATGGCGATTCAATAAAATAAAAAGGACGGGAGACGGGGGACCGAGGATGGAGGAGTCGAATAAAAAACAACGCGAATTCAAATAATTGCATATGATTGCCAGGGGAGTGAGGGTTGAAGGGAAAGGACGGAGGACGGTGGGGAGTTATTGGAGGGAAGAGGGTGGTGGTCATTTGAAGGCGATTATAGAATATATGTTCTGCTCTGTCAAGGGGGAGGAGGATTTTGGATTTCGGATTATTTGGGACGCGGATGAACGCGGAAGTGCACGGAGGGGTTTTTACCACAAAGCAGCGCGAAGAATAACAAAGGATTTTAAGGGTGACGGAGGAGGAGAATTTTGGATTTTGGAATGCGAATTTTGGATTGGATATCCATGAAAAACAGATATGTAGGGGGCAAGGGCGGATAAAGAACATCCGGCGCAGGAGAATGGATGATCGGGCGAATAGAAAATAAGCTCCTGAATCTGCTCGGTTGTGGAGAAATTAGCCTCGCCCTTTTTTAACCACGAATAACACGAATACACACGAATTGTTTTTTAAACCGCGCGAAGGACGCAAAAGTAAAAAATTTACCACGAACACAAAGAGTTCGAATTATGATAACCGCAAAGCCAGACACGGATCAAGCGGACAAGGAGCGGCCGAGGGGTAAACGGATTTCAGGGTTATGGTGGGTAGGGCGACCTGGCAGGTCGCCCATAGGTTTGTGGGGGAGGCGGAAGGTTAAGAACACCAAGGGCGCTAAGGTTTTTGTGATATATGGGATGTGGCGGAAGTTGTTTCACTTCGTTGGCGACGACATGGGGGGAGGAAAGTGACTGAAGTCACATCTGTATTATCATAAAGTCTACCTGCGTGGACATTTTTGGTGGGACTAAAGAAATTTCCCAATTTTATAGATTCAGTCTAATCCTGGTATTTCGCCGAAACGCACCCTTTTATACAAGTCATCAAACATCTGTAGAATTTCTGGGTCTTCTCCAATTTCTGATAGGTACTTATCTACATCGTAATAACTGGTTTGTAGAAATCGGTCGAATAATTGTTCCCCACGCATTATGTTTCTAGCAGGTATATGAATTGGTCCATATCTCTTTATTGGGTTAAAGTAGTAAAGAATTGGAATTAATTCATCCGCCATTGATAATTTCAATCGAACTGCTAGCCCAGCCCAGGTCTTGATGAATTTTCGATTAATGTCTGCAAACTTTCCGGTATCATGATCATCGTTGTATTTAAGTTCAGCATATACAAGGCAACCATTTTTTATTCTGAAAAGTGCATCTACGTCTTTTCGAATTCCTTGGCGACTATCATCAGATGATTTATTTTCAATTTCAACAATTTTCTCCAGTAATTCGTCAAAGAATGGAGTGCAGTCATCTGGGCTACCAGGTAACTGGCGTGAAGTGATATAGTTGTCAATCAATGTGTCAGTCTCTGGCGTAAAGTAAAGTAGAATTTTTTTGCCGGAATCTGGCATTTCTTCCACTTCGGTATCGACTTCTATGACTTTCCTCATTAATGATTCAATGAAGTTTCCAAATTTAATGTTTAGTCCTTGGAGAATCCCACCAATAACTCGATATCTTTTGGGTACGAAATGTACCTTATTTCCATGTTTCTTTACAATCTTCAGAATATTCTCTCGGGAGATGCTGTATGTAAGCATCTCTAGGACAGTTTGTTTAATAACTTCTTTTATTTGATCATCCATCGATGTTGTTACTTTCATTTCGAAAACGTTGTCTAAATTCATCCAAACTAACAAATCCACCATTCTCATTTACGAACCAATGTTCCCAACCATTACAAGGTGAACCATTCATGTAATGTGAACCCGCCTGATGGATGCTTCCTTCAAAACCATCTGATGTTCTTAATCGCGAGTCTGGTTTGATCCTGGCAGTTTGATTTTTATTTTGACGGAAATAGAGCACCTGACCAGGTTTGAGATATCCACCTTCCACAAGCGCCGAGAATGGAATCCTTTTTTCGGTTTTTTTCTTGCTTTTTATGTTGAAAACTTCATTATGGAATAATTCAGGTTGAACCCATTCGATTCGTTTCTGAGCCATCTTTATATATTTTTCGTTCTTTTCAATCCCAATCCAATTGCGGTGTAATAGCTTTGCAACAGCACCGGTTGTTCCGCTTCCAATGAATGGGTCTAGAACTATATCCTCAGGATCGCTAGAAGATAAAATTACACGGTACAATAATGCTTCTGGCTTCTGGGTTGAATGTGCCTTATCGCCGTTTTCATCGCGGAGGCGTTCTGCGCCTGTAGCAAGCGGAATTAACCACCAATCACTTCGCATTTGTTTTTCGTGATTTAATCCTTTCATCCCCTGGTGGTTAAATGTATATTTATGCCTTCTTCCTTTACTAGCCCAAATCAACGTTTCATGCGCGTTAGTAAATCTAACTCCTCGAAAATTGGGCATGGGATTAGTCTTGACCCAAACTACGTCATTTAAGATCCAATAGCCCAAATCTTGCATAATTGCACCTACTCGAAAAATGTTATGGTAACTACCAATTACCCAAATGGTGCCTGTTGGTTTAAGTACTCTTCTGCATGCGGATAACCACTCTTCAGTAAATCTGTCATATGCTTCAAAGCTATCGAACTTATCCCACTCATCAGTGACAGCATCCACCTTTGTCATATTTGGTCGATGCAACTCGTTCTGTAACTGCAGATTGTATGGCGGATCGGCAAATATCAGGTCAATCGATGATTCTGGGAAAGAGTTCATAACTTCAATGCAATCACCGTGGACAATTTTGTTAATTGGTAATTCCATATTTCATACCTTTATGGTAATATTTGTTGTTTTTTATTAACATTATCGCTTAAATTCTCTATGTTATTTAAATCTCATTATATCTTTTATGAAGGAATATGTGAAAGAGATTCCTCTCCCCCCTCTAATTCTTATTTTTCCGCAGTCGCCCTGGAGCTCAACATCATCTTTAGTCAAACCCGTCAATTCCGAAAGCCTGATCCCCGTCTGAAGCAAAAGCTCAATTATGGCTACGTCCCTTGCGTTGCCGGCGCAGGCCATCCTTAGCCGGTTGCACTCGGATTCGGTCAGATATGAGGGCGTCTTTTGATCAACAAAAGGCGGGATAATCTGTCTTGCCAAATTACT
>JACUUU010000044.1 GCA_014859065.1 Anaerolineales bacterium | reverse complement strand
ACCCACCACCAGGCGCTCAACCTGGGACGCAACCGACAGTGCCATACCCAGCACCTGTTACACCTACAAGTGATGGGTTGTCTCCAGCTTACCCACCTCCTGGCGAGCAACCTGTGAGTACGCAAACACCAGATGATTTCCCCACCGTAGATCCTTTGAGCACACCCGCATTGGTTCCTTTACCGATGGAATTTCTTACATTGGAGTTTCCATCTGGTTTTGGTGGCGAAGTGACAGAATTGCCAGCAGGTTCTCAGGAGGCAGCTCTTGATGAAGAGCGAAGTGATACAAATATGCAGACTGTTTTGTTGGTATTGATCGGAATGTTGTGGATGATCTTAGGGGGATGGGTATATCTTATTGCCAGATATTGGCTGATCTTCTAACAAGGTAAATTTCAATCAGAATTCTCCTGCCATTGAACCTGCATAACCTGTTAATTCAGCATAACCACTCCCAGAGACTGGATGTCCTCGAACAAATCCATCAATCCTGACAGCACCTTCCCAATAAGTAAATGAGAGGGAAAGTTCCTGATCGGTTAGATAAGGCTTGACCATTAGTGATATGTCAGCGTGTGGGATGTTTATGGTCCATCCAGCTGGATAATCCGCACCGGTATGTGGGCTCTTCCAGGTGTCGTGGACGATAATCTCAAAATCATGAAAGTTTAAGTGGGAGTAACTGCCATCACCATGTATGAGAGTGCCGCTTGAATTGGGATCGATTAGTTCGTCAGTGATCTTCCCATCTTTACGGATTTGAAAAACCATTAGTTCACTGCCATCATCCAACTGGAGGGCAAACCAATCCCATCCCACCTGACCGGATGATAAGGCACTGGTACTGAATTCATGATCCATCCAACTATTTCCAACTACAGTAAATCTCTGGTCCTTAATAGCAACAGAACCTTCAGAGACCAGGCGAGTTTGGCTGAAATAATACGAGGCATTTCCGGGTTCATGCCCTTTGCGGCTGTATCCTTTTTCTCCGTGGAGGATGGGGCCTTTTTCATCGGTCAAAATAAGCTCAAGGGCGATATCGTCTTGAGCGGCTTGCAGAAGATATTGATGTTTGTTTATCTGTTCCACAGACCAGTTTTCCAACCAAACACGATATGGGGGAGCTTGAGCACCAGCAAGATCAGCTGCTGCCCGAGAAAATCTTTCGTAGTAATGAAAGTTTCCTGCAGCCACGTCTGTCAGAGAGAAATGAGCCATGAATACCTGATTTGTTGACCAAAGGGATAAGCGACCTTGGACTTCATCTGGTGGGAGCAATGCGCGCCTGAAAAAGGTGAGTTGGTATCCAAAATGCCGCCCATCTTTGGTTTGTAAGTTCCCTGTGTAATACCACCACTCTGTCTGGAAGTCGGGATGGGCACCATGATCAGCAGGGAAAACAAGAGAACGAGGACCATCTGCACGGGTAAAGCCAATCCCTTCAGGAGGAGTGACCAATAATTGAGTTTGAATTGAGGAATTGTCATCACTCAAAGAGTGAATTATGTAGGTGGCTATTGCGATAATGGCAATTCCTGTAATTATTTTTATGAATATCCCTTTCAAATGATCTCCTCGAATCGAACGAATGTGAAAAAGCATTTTATGCGATGAAATGGTGGTAGATTATTAATGATGCAAACCGGTGGGAGTAGCTAATTTCTACCTGGTATTGATATAAATAAGCGGAATTGCAAAGATCTATTCTGATCTTAAAGCATCCACGATTATGGTTTTACCCATTTTCCAAGCTGGATAAATACCAGCAAGTAAGGCTGCGACGACTGACACTAATAATGCCTGGATAAACGGTGTTGGTTCGATATGCATCTGCAGAGTCCAACCAAACGAGCGCCGATTGATGATATAGATTAAAATAACTGCGAGTGTTATCCCGGTTGGCATCGCTAATATTCCAGCAACTGCTCCCATCAAACCTGTTTCGACCATGATTAAAGTCCACAGTTGGCGAATGGTTAATCCGATTGAACGCAAAATACCAATCTCATTGAAACGCTCTAAATGTAATGAGAGTAAGGCGCTGAGAATTCCAGTAAAGGCTACTACAGTTGCCAAAAGCTGCAGTGCGCCAGTGATGGCAAAGGTGCGATCGAACACCTCCATAACATCTGCACGTAATGCTTGGTTTGGGCGAATATCGAGGATTTGGATGGAACTTAATTCTTCAGCGAGCTCGATAGCAAGGCTATCGGTATCAACACCTGGAGGTAGGCGTAAACCAACTCCTGTCAGCGATTCATCTCGCCAATGAGTTCTATACAGATCCAAATCCATCAGTACTGAACCTTGGGTGGAGGTGTAGTCGTAAAAAATGCCAGCAATGGTGAATTGTTTTTCACCTTTGGATGTAATAAGGGGCAGTAGAGCATTTTTTTCGAACAGGTTCAACCTGTGTGCAAGAGGTTCAGATATAAAGATTGCACCGCTAATAAACGAATCCTGGATCTGGTCTAGGTTACCTATTGCGGAATAGAAAATTCGCTCATCGGCTAAGGTAGGGTTGTTGGTTGCATTCACCTGTACTGGTCCATGAGGAGAATCAATCATAACATTGCGGATTACGTCAATCCTTTCAATGCCTGGCCAAGTTTCCAAAGACTGGACAACCATTGGATCCAGAATGGCTGAATATTGATTGGCTGTAAAACCTGGGACTGAGATATATATATCACCTAATAAAGTTTGGTCCAACCAGGTTACGATTGTATGGCGGAAACTGCTTATCATTAGACTAACGCCAATGGTGACTGAAATTGCCACCATTAAAGCAGCTATAGCAATTGAAGTTCGGCTCATTGAGTTAGAGACATTTCGGGGAGCCATATTACCTAAAGTACCCCAAAAACGCCCTAAAACAGGAATAGCACTTCTCATCAAGTACATTGTAGATTGGGGAGTTAATAGGGCAAAGCCGAGAATAACAACAAATGTGCCACCGAAACTTACAAATAAATCAGAGGTTGGCAGCATCAATATCAAGAGCCCAAATAATAACAGGAGTAAACCTGCAACTGCTGCCAAACGGGAAGCATGTCGAGCAAAACTTTCAATATTTGAACGCGAAAGAGCCATGTGCGGTGGGACAGAAGCTGCTTCCCAAGCAGGTGCGGCCGCAGTAAAGACTGTGGCTGTTATGCCTAAGATCACACCTTTGATTAAGCTTTCCGGTGGGATTTGGACCCCACGAACAGTTACTGTGAAAAAAAGGTCGTTAATGGTTTGGGTAACCATCTGAACAGATGCCTGTCCTAATACAATACCTAACAATACACCAAGACCAGCACCTAAAGAACCTGCTATAAGGGCTTCAATGATTACCAGTAAGAACACCTCTCTGCGGGTTACACCTAGGCAGCGGAGGGTGCCAAAAAGCGATCTGCGCTGGATGACTGAAAATGTGATCGTGTTGTAAATAAGGAACATTCCAACGATTAACGCAAGCAGGCTCAATGCTGAAAGGTTCAAATGGAATGCTGCTGTCATCTCGCGGATCGTGTCACTGCGCGCATTGATTGGTAGTATTTTCAATTCTTCTGGTAAGAGAGCGCCCATCTGGTCGATCAGTGGACATACTCCTGGTGAGGTCATAGGCTGGGTTGTAGAATGACCGTCACAATTTTCTGGGAGAATAAGGTCGATATGGTCAATATATCCCAGACGATCAGTTAATTCTTGGGCGGAGGCGATATCAGTCAGGATGATCCCATCCAATGCTCTTTGGTTAAGTCGAGTGGAGGCACTTGATCCATTGTCTGTGTCAAGCACCCCAACCAAAAGCACCTGGCGTTCTTGTCCAGCAATTTGCAGTAAAAAAGTCGCTCCTGGCTCGAGATCAAATTGATTAGCCAGGTTGGTCGAGATCAGGACCGCGCCTGGGTGGGTAAAGAATAGTGTAAGATCGCCGATTTGGGGAAGGGATGTCGTGTTTCCGGTTGATGTGTTTAGATAATTCCGGAATGGAGCTTCAGAAAATGGATCCACTCCTAATAGCTGTAAGGGTCGGTTTCCTAGTTGAGGGGAAGTTACATATTCGGTGATAACAGGTGCAGCTTTATCAACCAATCCATTCAGCCGTAAGCGAGTGAAGATTGTTTCATCTATTCCAAACGTGCTGGAGGTGATTTGGTGGGTGGCTCTCCCTGTTATTGCTTCGGTGCTTAAGTCAAATGCACGCTTGGCGCTTGCGTTGGCTATATCGATCGCTACTACGACCGCCACGCCGAGTGTAATACCAACAATCATCAATAGGCTTTGCCAGGGATGGTGCAGCAGATAACGCCAGCCGATAAGCAAGAGGGTCTTAATTGCCATAAACCGATAACGTCACTTGAAATAGAATATTCAACGATTGATATGATTAAATCGCTTTTCTATATACACGATGATTTTTATACGGTTTTCCACCCAAATTCACCAAATCATGTCTCATTTGAACTGCGGTTTCGGCAACCTGGGTGAGATCCGCGTGTTCAAAATGATGGTCGCGGACGGTTTTTTCCATTTCTGTATAAAGTAAGGCATTTCCACCACGACCTTGAAATTCTTCCAACACGCCAGCTCCATTGATAGACACCCATTTCGTGCGGCGCAGTTCTAGCAAGAGATCAAATATGCCAAAGGGAAATAAGCGCCCACGGGCTCGTTGGAGTGCTTCTGAAACGTCTGGAAAGGCAAAAAGGAAACCAACAACATCTTGGTTGTGAACAATAACCTTGATCAATTTTGGGTTAGCTACCATCAAAATGTTATTGAGTACAAAATCAATTTCGCGTTCTGTCAGGGGAAAATATTCCCAATTATTGACAAAAGTCTGGTTGTACGTGCGACCGATGCGTCCTGCCCAAGCGGTTAGTTCGCGTTTGTTTTTGAACTCTTTTACAGACAGTTTCCCCCTTTTTTGAACGCGATCCGCGATTCGATGAACCCGTTCTGGTAAGGTAAAATTTTTCCTATTCATGTAACACGAGATAAAGTCGACTTCTTTCTCAAATCCGAGGGATTCTACCAAACGAGGGTAGTAAGCATAGTTGTAATTCATCATCATCATCATCTGGCGGTGTTCGAAACCTTCAACGAGTAAACCGTAACCATCGAGAGGGCCGAAACCTTTAGGACCAACCAATTGAGTCAGGCCACGTTTGTGTGCCCACTCACTGGCTCGAGCGAAAAGAGCAGAGGCAATTTCTGGTTCGTTTTCACAATCAAAAAAATAGAATTGAGCTTGGCGAGTAGCATGATAGCGGTTAAAGCTGCGGTTTTCCAACACAGCGATTCTACCCATGTCTTTTCCATCACTATTCGCGATGAAAAAATCTGCGTCTGAGTGCTCGTAAAACGGATGCTTTTCGCGGTTTAGGAATAATCTTGAGTCTATGAACAGAGGTGGTACCCATTGAGGGTGCAGCTTTTTACCTGAGGAATATAAATCGAAGGGGTATTTTATAAATCGGTGAACCTGGGTCATTTTTTGGGTATCGATTTTTTCAATAGATATCATTTCATTTTCCTCGTTATACTTCCTCGTTTAGTTTGCCATCACGCAGGAAGAGAACCCTATCTGCAATAGAGGCTGCTTCAGATGAATGTGTTACCAGGATCAAATTGTTTCCAGCTTGACGGGTGAGTCGATCTAGAAGCGAAAGGATTGAGTTACCCGTTTCTTCATCAAGATTTCCTGTTGGCTCATCTGCAAGGACCAGGATGGGATTGTGAACCAATGCCCGAGCGATCGCAACTCGTTGTTGTTCTCCACCAGATAATCGATCGGGAAAAGCCATTAGTCTGTCTAATAAACCTACATCTTTGAGCATCGACTCAGTTCGTCGCTGCGCTTCTGGAATAGATATTCCAGATAATTCAAGAGGTAGCCTTACATTTTCTGCCACCGTCAGAGTTGGCAAAAGGTTGAAGAATTGAAAAACGAAACCGATATTATTGCGGCGAAATAGTGTCCGTTGATGGTCATCATAGTTGGATAGGTTAACACCACCTATCCAGATTTCTCCAGTGTCTGGTGGTTCTATCCCGCTGATTAGATTCAACAATGTGCTCTTGCCACTTCCACTTTTCCCCAAAATAGCAGCAAATTCTCCTTTTGCGAAAGTCGCGCTGATATTTTCCAACACAGAGCGATTACATTCTCCTTCTGGGAAGCTTTTCGATAAATCTTTAAACCAAATAAAGTTACATTCATTATTTTGGATGAGTTTGTTGAATGGCACATTCGAATGTTGGGCAATAATGTCCGAATTCATGGTTGAATATCTAAGCTAGTTTTGTCTAAAGCAGCAACTTGCGAAGGAGATAAACGCCATCCTAATGCGCCGATATTTTCTCGAACCTGCCTGGCAGTTTTTACTCCGACTAGAGGTACAGTGCCTTTACATATAGCCCAATTTATTGCGACCTGGGCAACAGTTTTACCATTCTCACGACCAATTTCTGTCATGAGTCTCAGCAAGGGAGAAATCCTATTCAAGAGTTCAGCTCGGTACCGTAAAGCTCGGATTCCGGAGGGAGGACTCTTGGGTGAATATTTTCCCGTCAATAAACCTTGTGCTAGTGGGCTATAAGCTAATATGGTGACGCCAAATTCCTGGCAAAATGCTAATATCCCATTTTGTTCTATATTCCGATTTAAGAGATTGAATTCTACCTGATTTGATGCCAGCATAACTCCGCGTTGTTTAAGAGCTATATAAGATCTGCGAATTTGAGACAACCGGAAATTAGACACACCGACTGTTTGAGAGAAGCCCTTTTCCACAAGATCAGCCAACCCATCAGACCAAGTTCTAACCGAGACAATTGAAGCGGGCCAATGAATTTGATAAAGGTCAACCTTTGAAATCCCCAGGCGGTTGAGACTACCTTGCAAGGCTGATTGCATTTGGCTTTTTCTGATTCGCCAGGGGAAGGGCATGAACTTTGTGGCGATGATCGCAGGTTGATTTTTCTCGCGCAAAAAATTACCTAATAAGCGTTCAGAATTTCCGCGGCCGTATATTTCGGCTGTGTCGAAGAAATTTATGCCTGCATCCATACAGGCTTCGAAAGCAGACTGAATATCAGCCTTCCCATAAGACTTACCATAGCCCCAATAATAACGTTCTCCCCAAGCCCAAACCCCAATTCCAAGAGGCGGGATGGCTAAGTCTGTTTTTCCTAATGGGTGGGATTCTTCGATTTGAATTTCATTCATTGATTAACTGCCAATCGAACTCAAACAAGATTCATAAAGGTATCGGCCGCTGTTGCTGTAACTGATCCTATCCCAACAACACCGACTTCATATAGATTCTCTCCTCATGAAGATGATGAAAACTATCTCCCCTATTAATTATTCACAAGTTTACCATAAGGATGAAACGCTACTTCGATATTTATGAATGAAGTAAAAAAACGCAATTATGGATAGCCAATAATATCTTCGTAAATATCCAACTTTATAACCAAATAAAGTCAAGGACCACACACATCATAGTTTTGCGGTATACTGAATGAATGGTAAATGAAAAGACCTCCCAATATTCTACTCAGTCTCCGCTATTCATTATTGAACAAAGTATCAATCAGATAGAGTTATTCCCAACGATCTGGTCAGCAGCAGAGGACTTACTTTCGGCGGATCTCAGAAAACGTCAAGATGGGCTGAGCCGTCTAGTAGAACTCAAGGCAGCTCGATATTCTCCGTTAATTGGATATTTGATGGTAACGAGGTTAAATGAAACAGATACAGCGGTGCGTTCGGGCATCGTTCAAGCATTGAGTGAAGCCCTTTCTCCAGACAGAGATGGAAAACCAACACCTGAGGAGAGCTACCGTATTCTGTGCCGTTATCTGGCTGAAATGCGGACTCGCCAGGTATATGCCCTTATGCAAGTATTGGATTATGATATTTTGACAGCCAGGCATGTAGATCAGCTGCTTAATGTTTGTCCCTACGCTGGAAATCATTTAACTGAAATACTCTTAGATCGAAAGACACCAATATCAATCCGCAAACAAGCTGTGGATGCGATTGGCAGAGTTGGATTTCTTGATACGTTACCCGTTTTAGAAAGGTTGGCAGCCCGTTTGGAAACACGCCAAAATGGACAGGCAAGTATGTCATTCGCTCCAGCCTCAATACCACAAGAAATCGAATTGTTGCCAGCGATCAAGAATGCCCTGGACTGTTTGCGCGCCCCCTGACCGATCTACCACAGTTAGAGCAAGTGCTTTCTCCCGCTTGGATGATAAAACCACAATTTGGGCAAGAACTGGGTTGAATATCTCCCATTGGTGCGCCACAAGCGATGCAATGAGGCGTCCCTACCGGGTTGGCTGTCCGGCAGTAATCACAACTCAAACGCTTTAATCGATCGGACAATTCAAAAGAAGCATTGTGGAAACGGGCTACATTCTCAATTACCCGCCAGACCTGGTCGCTGAGTTGCAGGTTTTCCAAATCCTGTGCAAGATCATCGAGCCGGCCAATTAGGCTGAGTGGGTTTCGCCAGGCAGTCATGGCGGTGACACCGAGGCTCGCAGCTACCCCAAGTACATTATGCTTTCCCAATTGCACAGCTACACCATCTTCCACAACGTTCAGTAGAACTTTCAAACCAGTCTGGCCCCCAGAGGTTGGCTGTCGACGTGTGGAGATCTGGACAACGATACGGTCACCTTCTCCAATCTTTTGAGCGACGAGGTTACCACGATTAAAATGTGCCAACAATGCCTTGGCAAAGTCGTTCGGCGATATTTTTCCATAATAAAAACGAGGTTCCATGCGATCACTCTAAACGAATTATGGGTTGAACGTTGGTTAGGTAGATTATAATCGGGGTTGCGAAAAATACTGGTACTTTTTTTGGAAAGAAAAATTCTTGGAGATGTGATGCGACCGGGTTGGTTAAAATTACTTTCGTTGACAATCATTATTGCTACTGGCTTTCTGTGGATATCAAATGCCACAGTTAATGCCAGCAAATTGGCACAAATTCCCACCGTGGGTATTCCTACGGTTACCGGAACACCATTGGGGGTAACGGTCGTTGTAAGAGCAGGACAGGATCAGATCAATGTCCGCTCTGGACCGAGCACAGATTATCCTCGAGTGGGGGTATTGATAGCGGGTCAGCGCGTCCCGGCATATGGGCGTACCCCCGGAGGGGATTGGGTACAAATTGGATATCCTGGAGTACCTGGTGGTGTTGCCTGGGTGTATTCCTTTTTGGTTGAAGTTTCGGGCAGCTTGCCGATTGTTGAACCACCGCCGACGCCAACTCCGTTAACAACCCCCACGATCGACCCGACATTAGCTGCTCAATTTATTGTAGATACGCAACCCACAAGACTGCCTACTTTTACCCCGCCTCCACAACTGGTCATTCAAACTTTTGCACCTGTAGACCAATCTAGCGGGACTGGAGGTGTACCTATGGGGTTTATCATAATTGGTTTAGGTGTAATTGGTTTGTTTGGGGCGGTGATCTCGCTCCTGCGCGGCCGTTAAGGTCTAGGAAACTGACATTAACGGCTTTAAGATTGGTTGATCAGGTTAACAAGAACCACAACCACCAGCAGTACCGGCCTCATCTTTCGTGCGGAACGAACTTCCACACCCACATGAAGCAACTGCGTTGGGGTTTTCGATTTTGAAACCACTTCCCATTAATTCGTCCACATAATCGATCGATGCTCCTTGAAGATAACTAATCGAGACTTCATCGATAACTACCTTAACTCCATGTTGATCGAAGACCAGATCGTTTTCAAGGATATTGTTCTCCAAGGCCATGCCATACTGGAAACCGGAGCAACCACCTCCAGACACAAAAACTCTTAGGGCATGGTTCTTGAGATCTTTCTTCTCCAATAATTCACGGACGGCATCTGCTGCGGCAGTTGTAAGCTGGATTGAGCTTGTCTGAGTTTCATTCAGAAGCATATCTTTCACCTCATACTATTAAAAATTTAATACGAACCAATATAGGTGGATTTTATCAGAATAACACCGGTCAGTCAATGGCATTCCAAACAGCAGATCTAAAGTGGTCCTCCCGGAGCAAATTATGAACCACCTGGATTTCAGAAGACCAGAGGATATCCCCAGATTTGTAAGGGACATGTTTACGAATCAATTTGTGAGCAGCACTGACCCCTTTTCCCAATTTGTGACCGGGCATTTGCCGCAGGCGCAGGTCTAAAGCACGGGCTGCACAATAAATCTCGATAGCGAGAATATGGGTTAGATTTTCAATTATCATGCGAGTATGACGAGCTGCAGTCATTGAGTTGGCATTATGGTCTTCCTGTTCACCTGATGTTGGTAATGAGAATACCGAGTCAGGGCTGGCCAGATTTTGGTTCTCTAAGACCAGTGATGCGGCAGTATACTGAGCCATCATCAATCCAGAGTTAAGTCCGGCTGCTTGATCAGAATCAACCAGCATAGGGGGAAGATTGGCGTTCAAATTTCCATCAGTTAGGCGGAAGATGCGGCGTTCGGAGATGGCAGCAATTTCAGATAAGGCGATGCTCAAGTAATCCGAAGCCAAGCCAACTGGTTCACCGTGGAAATTTCCACCGGAAATGACATCCCTTGGACCAAAGATTAAGGGGTTGTCGGTAGCTGCATTGATCTCGCGTTGAATAATATCCTGGATGTGGACCAATGTATCCCTGGCTGCCCCATGAACTTGAGGAGCGCATCGCAGGGAATAAGCATCTTGAATACGCCTTCGAGAATCGAGCAAGGTGGAGCCAGAGGTTAAACGGCGGACATTATCGGCGACTGTGATTTGCCCAGGGTGACCGCGGGCAGTATGTAAGCGTGAGTCGAAAGCAGATGATACACCTAATAGTGCTTCCAGGGTCATTGCTAGAGAAATATCTGCTGTGTCTAATAAACTGGCGGAATCACAGACAGCCAGGGCGCCTAAAGCAGCTGAAAACGTTGCCCCATTGCTCAAAGCCAGCCCTTCTTTTGGGCCAAGGACCAACCGAGGTATCCCTGCCATATTCATGGCTGCCTTACCAGACAATCTCGTAGTTTGTTCGCGTCCAAAATCTGCCTGACCTGAATCCTCTTCGCTATCTGCATAATCCGTTGTGAATACCAAAGCCAGATGGGAGAGAGGCGCAAGATCTCCAGAAGATCCCAGTGATCCTTGAGAAGGGACGAAGGGGGTAATCCAGGAATTCAGCATTTCCAGTAGTGTTTCAACGATCAGCGGCCGCACCCCTGAATAACCACCTGAAAGGGTATTGGCGCGAATCAACATGGCAGCTCGCACTACTTCAGTGGACAAGGCGGAACCGGTACCCATGGCATGGCTTAATATCAGTTTTCGACTCAGGTCTGTCGAATCCTTTGTTGAGATGCTTTGTTCTGAGAAAACCCCAAAACCAGTATTAATTCCATAAACAGGTTTTCCCTCATCAATGATTTGCTGTAACCAGGATTGGGACAATTCCATCCGTTTTCGAGCGGATGGCGAGAGAATCACCTTTGCTCCTTCTCGAGATACTGCGACCACATCTGCTAAGGTCAAATTCTTTCCATCCATTTTTATCATAGTCTTTTACCTACCACAAAATATGACCGAGAAGCACTGCTGTAAGGGTCACACTAAGGTTGTCGATATCTTTGATAGGGAGAGATTCCACCAGCGTCCCAGCAAGAGCTATCAAGGCTAGGTTGGGCAAGTATGAGATCCAAGGGGTTGTAAAATAACCATTTAGCAGATAAACAGCTAGAATTCCAGCAGCAAAGATAAAACCACCACTAAACATACCCAAAGAGCCCACCCAAGACTTGCCAGGGTTCCAAGGGAGGCGTTTTCCACCAAATTTGCGGCCTAAAATGTCGGCTAATCCATCACCACCACACATAAGCATCAAAGTAACCACGCCAATAGGGGTATCTTTCCAGTAGATAATAGTCAATAAGACAAAAACGATTCCATAGATAAGCGGACCACGCAAGATCTCGCGCCGGTCTCCAGTGCGAGACATGGCTTTGACTGCTGCTTCATCACGGATGACTCCACTGCCCACCAGGATGAATTGAAGGGTGATAGCTAAGGGCACCAATGCAGCCAAATAGCGAGAAACAACCCCATCACTAAACAGCAACCAACAAATCACAAACAACGGTCCAGTACCCATATGGATGAACTTGCGGCTGAGGTGGCTGCTAATCCAGCCTCGGTGTGCAACGAAGTCATTTAAACGAAGCCAGCTTACTGCGACGAGAAATGTAACTAAGACAGGGATGACATAGAGTGAAAGCATCAATCACCAGGAACAATCGGGACAAGTCACAACATTTGCTGATTTTCCGATTTGTTTATACATGGTGACGTTCTGGAATGGTTCTCCTAAGATGCCATCATGGATAGCCCAAGAACGCAACCTAATACTATTTACTGCCTCTAGTTTTCGGAAGGGATTGGAACCATCGAGTTGAGTTAGGAACTCTCCACCATCAGAAAAGCCAGATTGGATACGTCTCATTAACCGGTTCCCTTTTTGGTAAGCAAATCCGTATCTCTCGAAGATTATGGCGTTGTGGTAATAAAGAGGTTCTACAAAGTAAAGGTTGTGCTGCAAACTTTGAATAAAGATTTCAAAACCTTCCACTGCATGTGAAAGCATACGTAAACCACGACGAATTTGTCCAGGAGCTAACCCGGCTTTCATTGCGGCAACCTCCGCTTGGATATTGCGAGAATAAGTTCCAAATTTTGTTGGTGTGCCGTCCGGAAGTCGGTCGACATCAAAGCGAGGTGAATCCGGATCATTCAAGATATAGAGTAATACATGGATTTGTCCATTCAAGGTGTCCGCAAGATGACCATAAAGTACGGGATCAGGAAAGCCAATTTGATGATTTAGCGACATCTCCACTGAAGGACTACTGAGAGAGCACTTCAAAGTGATCAGGTCGTTGCCATCTGCATCTTTTAACGATGGATCAATATTTAAGTGCTCTAGAAGAATACTGGGGATCAAACGGGTGTAAACTTCTCGCTTTTCAGGATAGGGAAGCTGGTTTATACCAGCAATGGTTGAGGGAGGCACGTTATTCTCTTCGGCGTAATTGACGTTGAATCTCACGTTCAGTGTCTCGGCGGGCAATGACTGCGCGTTTGTCGTAAAGTTTTTTCCCTTTGGCACTGGCGATTTCCACTTTTGCCAAACCGGCTTTCAGGTAAACACGTAGTGGGACGATCGTGATCCCCTTTTGGCGGACTTGATTCCAGAGTCGGTTGATTTCTGCACGATTTAAAAGCAACTTTCGAGGACGTGTTGGGTCGTGGTTGAAGTGGCTGGCCTGGTCATAGGGGGCGATATAGGCATTGACCAACCAGGCTTCAAAGTTGTCGATAGTGATGTACGCTTCAGCCAGAGAGATCTTACCTGAACGGATAGATTTTATTTCGCTGCCTTGAAGAGCGAGACCCGCTTCGTAAGTGTCCAGGATGAAATATTCATGTCTGGCTTTACGGTTAGTGGCAACGACCTTGATATTCATAGCGTGATTCTATCATAGGCATTGGTAGGCGTTATCCAGATTTCAACAGGTACAATATTGCAGCTTCAATCATAGCCTCAGGTGATTGATGGTCTGACTCAAAGTTCATATCGGGTTGAACACCCGTTTGCTCGAGAGGAGGAAACAAATCCGGTATCCACCAGCGCCCGGAAGTTAAATGCATACTGGAACCATCAGAGAGGCTGAATATCAACTGTATGGTGGTTTTCCCATAGGTCGGTTCACCTATTAAATAAGCGCGTTCATGGGCTTTGAGAGCTCCGGCGATTATTTCTGCTGCGCTTGCAGTGGCACGATTAACCAGGACTACCAGTGGAATGTCGACCAGCGGTCCGGGTTGATTGACTCGAAACGTTTCAATCTCCTGTTGTTTGTATTCTTGCTGCATAATCACTCCCTGATTTAAAAAGAGGCTGGCAGTATCTATTCCGGCTTCCAACATTCCACCACCGTTATTTCGCAAGTCTAAAATAAAGTGGCTCACTCCGCGCAATTTGAGGTCGGAAACAGCATCGAGCATCTCGTCAGGAGTGCTGGCTGCAATCAGATTCACTTTGATCACACCTACCTGGGGATCGGCTGCAGCTGCATGCCAGGTCAATGAGGGTAATTGAATTTCTTCACGGATGATGGTGAACTCTAGAGGGGATAATTCTGGTATTCGCAACACCTTAATCATGACGGTCTCATTTAAGGGACCTCGGATGGCAGCTTGAATGGTATCCAGAGTTGTTTCTGGAAATATTTCGATCCCATCCACTTCCAATAAGCGGTCAGCCTCCTGTATTCCAGCGACAGCAGCAGGCTTACCGGGGAAAGGGTATAGCACCCAATTTCCATTCCCATCGCGACCTAAATCAACACCTATCCCACCATAATGCCCTCGAAGATTGTCAGAAGTCAACTCGGTCTGGATTGGTTCAATGAATGTAGTGAACGGATCTTCAAAAGTTTGGAGCATTCCCTTAATCATCCCATGTTCGAGATTAATTTGTGGAGCGATTTCGTAGAGCGAATGTTTCTTCAAAATTGAGTGTGCTTCTTCAACAAGTGGGTATGATTGCTCGGTGAGGTGTGAATGCAGGAAGAAACCGGATGAAAAGGCAAGCAATAAAGATAAGAAAATTAGAAACGGTGTCAATCGGGTTATGCAGCTAGTGGACATCCTTACACCATAAGTAAATAAAAAAAGAAGAAACTTTTTATACAATGGTTACCAGTTTATCACGAAGAGAAGAGAGAATGACGAGCGTTCTGCCAAACGAATAAAATTACGAAAATCGAAGAATTTTACTGAATATCTGCGAATAAGTTGGTTAACTTTCCTTAAATAAACTAGAATTCAGAAATATTTAAGGTTTTAGATATTGACATTCAAAGTGGTTCGTAATATAGTATATTTGTCTTGGGAAGAAAGTCTGTAATAAGCAGGAATCTTCTCAAGGTTAGGAGCCCCAAGAAATTGGATGGCGACTAGTTGTGACATTGTCAATGTTGGTGATGGGAAGCTCGCTTGTGGGCGAGTAAGCCCAAAGGATTAACCCCCTAAGGGTCTAATAGATCAGCAAAGACAATGTCGATCTCAAGTCAGTGTATCAAAACTGGGAAATTAACCTCTCGGTTGAGATGCGGTGAGAGACATACTGGGAAGTATTTACCAACGCTTGCTGAATAAGCAAGGGTGATGGGAAGATACTCACAGTTGAAGCAACTAGGTCGATCAGAAGGTTACTTGGGGTTCCATTGTTATGAAGATTGAAGGGGGATATGCCGATCAAAGTGCTTGTGGATTCAACACACCAATAAAAGGCAGATTGCGGTACCGTTCGCGATGATCTAAACCATATCCTACTACAAATTGGTCGGGGAGGTCAAAGCCCTTATATTTAATGGGAATGTCGATTAAGCGATGTTTAGGTTTATTGAAGAGAGTGCACACTTCGAGACTGGCTGGGTCACGTGTAGTGAGGTTTCGCAGCAGGTAGTTCAGTGTTAATCCTGTATCGACTACATCTTCGACAAAGATTACGTGACGACCTGATATCGGGGTTTCTAGGTCTTTGACCAGGCGTACTAAGCCTTGGTCGCGTGCCTCAGGTGAGTAACTTGAGACCGCCATGAAATCTACTTCAACATTTATCGTGATGGCGCGTAAAAGATCTGCCATAAAAAAAAGCACACCTTTGAGGACACCAACAACGAGAGGTTGTAGTTCGGCATAATCACTGGATATTTGCACGCCCAAGGTTTGGATACGTTTTTCTATCTCATCGGCAGAGATCAATATCTCGCTGATATCAGCGTTGGGTTCGTTGAGATTTACATTTGGTTCAACGGTCATGTTTCACTCTTCTGGGCTTTGGTTCCGCTTATTTGTTTTGCCTCTTGATCTAATCCGTACTTAACCATTAATGAACGCAGGTCATTACGTTTAAATAACTTTATGTTTATTTCGGGGTAAAGTTCCTTAAGCCTGCGTAATTTACGGTTCTTGCGTGTGATTAAATGGGGGCGCAGTGTAGTTAGTTCGATATATAGATCTTGATTTGGAAGGTAGAAATCTGGTGAAAAAGCTTCCAAAATGTTGCCTTCTTCATCCCATTCTAATGGGAAGGTGTCAGGTTCGTAGTGCCACTCGATGCCATAATAATCCAGTATTTGGGCAAATAATCTCTCGGAAGAATGGGCAAAATCAATAGATGCTGGGGCTTGATCGTTTTGGTGTTCCTTCAATGGTTCACGACCTTCGTCAATTGCCATTAGAGAAATTTCTCCGGTAACATTGAGTTAAGGCTTGACATATCAGGCAGGCAGCTGCATCAGCACTGAGACGTGCTGTATTTACAATCAAATCGTATAATTCGGGATCATCCCAACGAGCATGATAATAACGGCGCAGGTAATTTCGTCGGGAGCGGTCACTGGTCTCAATTTGTGCACGCGCTGCATCGAGGGAGATGCCAAATTGGAGGGAAATGCGTTGAGCACGCACCATTGCAGGAGCGATTACTTTGACATGGAACACCTCTGGGTGATCTCTCAAGATCACTTGCCCGGCGCGGCCCACCAAAATTACATCTCCTTGGGCGCATAATTCCTCCATGACCATTTTTACAGCTTGTTGATAGGCACTCCGAGATGCGGTAGAAGGACGCAGGCCGAACAAGCCCAGGTCGTCGATGGTCGCCAGGGCAACCTCTGGAACTCCAGCACGGTTGGCTGCTTTATTAATTAGATCACGGCAGAAAACAGGATAATTCAACCTTTGAGAAACAGCTTGAGCGACTTCATTTCCTTCACTTCCAAGCTGACGTGATATTGTGATGACGCCCATTTGAATCAGTTATCCTCACGTGAAGATATTATAGCACATACGTTATGTGAAAAAGTTATAAGGTCATATAAAGACGCAATTTCGAATGGTTCTTTGCGTGGTTGATTTATTTGATGAAAATTCTATAAGATTATCAGGTTTTGAGCAAGTTTCTCTCATACCACCAGTCTTCAAGCTGTAAATACGCGCGTAGCACCGATCCAACAGTGAAACGCAGAGGTTCTGGAGGCCATGGGATTACACGCCGATTAACGAAAGGATTTTCAGATAAGGTGCTTTTACGTTCCAACAATAGATCGCGAAGTACCTGTGCGTTGAGGTGGCTCATGGAAACACCGTGACCAATACATCCCAATGCGTAGACAGCATCCTGATCACCCAGGTAACCCATTGCAGGCATGAGCTGAACCGCTACCGAAAATGGACCACCCCAACGGTGGGTAATCTTGGCTGTTCTTAATGAGGGAAAGAGAAAATGAATGTGTTCTTCCAGATGATTCCAGGCGTCCAGGTTTGAGTCGGCATTCAAGTTGTTACCGAAGACAAGACCTACGGGTCCACCTCCCATAACCAGGCGATTGTCTGGGGTGAGGCGGTAGTAGTGAATGAGATTACGTGCATCTTCTAAACCTTCACCGTTTATCCAGCCGATGGGGGCTAGCTGTTCGGGAGTGAGTGGTTCAGTGGCGACCATGTAAGTGAATGCTGGCATTTGCTTGTATTTTAGAGGGGGCAGGAAATGAGAATAAGCATTAGTGGCAAAGA
>JACUUU010000395.1 GCA_014859065.1 Anaerolineales bacterium | reverse complement strand
GGGATTTGGGCGGTGATCCCCTGATCTGCGACCTCCCAGGTTTGACCACCATCAATTGAGCGGTAGATCGTGTCCGGATAAGCTGCTGCATAAGCCAGGGTTTGGCTGACAAATTTCAAATCGAACACATGAGCGTCGTTCAAACTGGTTTGCGACCAGGTCTGACCGCCGTCGGTGGAGCGTAGGATGCCGTAACCGGGTTCTGTCCGGCAGGTAGGCGGCTGCTTGTAACAATCCAGGAAGCCTGCAGCAGCCAGCACCAGGTTGGAATCGTAAGGAGAAAAGACGATGTGGGTGAACGAGCCAGTGGTCCATTTACCGGGGGCGAATAAACCAGTATTGACCACAGACCAACTTCTACCGCCATCCCAGCTGACTTTGGGGTCCGGTCCGGCATCCAAGAAGACAGACAAGATGTGGTTGCCGTCAAAAGGATCCACAGCTACGATAATGCCTTCAGGAGAACGCGCCGGGAAGAAAGCGGTGCCGTGCCAGTTGTCACCGTAGTCATGGCTCACGAACACGCCCATGCGGCTGGCGCTGTAGACGTGAGCGGCATCTCCCGCAGAGACTCCCACCTGGCGCAGCAGTGCGCCGGAATATCCATTGCTGGAGACTTGCCAGGTCTGACCGCCATCCTCGCTCAAGAAATTGCCGCCGAGGTAATTGTTGATAAAAATGCGCATGGGATCACGCGGATCGCACTGCATATCGATCGGGAAACCTGCCAGGACATCTTCTGAGCCCCACAGGTGACCGGCGACTTCTGTCCAACTGTGTCCGCTGTCCATGCTGCGATAGATGCCGACGATCGAGCCGGCATACATGACCCTGGGGTCGTTGGTGCAGATCTCGACCACACTGGCATTATGCAGTTCCAGCACCCGTTCCCAGTGATCGCCGCCATTTTCGGTGAGGTAAATGGCGCCATGCGAACGACCCGGCGAAGAAGGATAGACGTCATTTCCCGCCGCGGCGAGCAGGATATCGGGGTTATCGGGGTGCATGAACAAGCTGCCGAAATACAGTTCGTCCGAGCGGAAACCGTTGGCAGAAGCGAGCACTTCCCAGGTCGTCCCACCGTCCCGGCTGCGCAGGATTCCTACCCCGCCCGGGTCGAGCGCTGCCGCCTTGCTGGGGCTGAGCTCAGGGTTGTAGTTACAACCGTCCTGTTCAGGGTTTTCCAGGCAAACCCTGGCAGCCTCGCCGTTTGCTGCTGCGCGGTCGAAGATGCCCGTCGAGACATAGATGCGGTTGTGATCCTCAGGGTGGATCCAGATGTAGCGTGCCAGATTGTCCCCGAGCCAAAGACGTCGCCAGTTGTGACCGCCGTCGGTTGTTTTATAGACCACCCCTTTGGTCGCGTCCAATCCAAAACTGGATATTGGGTAGGGGTTCCAATCCCAGCTGGAGATCTCGCCTGCCAGGTAGACTACGTCCGAGTTCCCCGGCTCGATGGAAATGCCGCGAATGGTGAGACCCTTTTCGAGAATGCCGCTGCTCATCGAGCGCCACGATTCTCCGCCGTCATCGCTGCGGAAGATGCTGCCGCTGAACTGCGTACCCGCCCAGACCGTCTGCGGATTGTTGGGGTCGATCGTCAGGCTGAAGATCGGGATTCCATCTCCGGAGGGACCCACCCGAGCTGTAATGCCATTATTGACAGGGAACCAGTTTGCCCCGCCGTCGGTGCTTTTGAAAGCTCCAGCCCAGGCATCGGTGACGTACATGATGTCCGGATTGTGGGGGTGCATGCGTATGTCATACCCCAAACCGCCGGGGGGACCACCGGTCGAAACCCACGCTCCAGCCTGGTAAGCGGGAATTCCATGGGCAACCTGGGGCGGGCTTTCATCCGGCTCGATCTGGCTGACAATGATCTCTACCCAGCGCTGTTCGAGATGGGTGCCCATATCCACGGCAAGTTCATAGGTGTGGATTTCCAAGGGGCAGACTTCTTTCTCACCTGCCTTGGGGACCGGGATGGCATCCAGCGTGACTCCAAACCCGGCAGTCACCTCCCAGCGCAGGTGGGTGCATTCTCCCGATTGTAAAGCAGTGCGATCGGCAAGAAAGAGCATAAATTCTCCGGCGCTGGTTGGAGCGATATCAGCAGTGCTGGTTGGAGAGGCTTTATCAGGGCTGGTGGGAGTGATTTCTGGGGGTGAACAGGAGACCAGAATGGTCACCAGGATAAATAGAACAAGAACCTTGAGATAGGAAATTTTCATAACCACCTCCTTATGGAGAACCACCCCATTACAGGGTTGACAGACCAGGATTTGAAGTTCACTTTTCGGTCAAGAAACGGCTGTGATGGTGGAGGAATTCAGCAAGCCCGGTCTATCTTATGCCTGACATGGAAAAGAACAACTACCCGGCTGCGATGCGACCTGCCAGTGAGGCTGCAGCTATAGCTAAGCATCGAGTGGCTGGCGCGGAGCAGGAATCTGCATAAAATCCTAATCCTATTTTAATACCAATTTGATTGAACAAAACCCTCAATTTGCTGTCAAATTTGATATGCTGGTGAGAGGTGGGAAAAACTTGGGATAAACCTGAGGCATGCTTACAATTAGGCAGGTGAAATTCCGCAGGCGCAGCACATAGGATGGCGCTGAGGAGCGGTCTGAGCGACGAAGGACCTCTGCGGCGAAAATGATATAAGCAGCATGGCTGGCAATTCGATATACCTGCGGTGGTTATAAAAGATCAAGGTTCTAGAGGCCCTTCGCCTGCGTTTTATTGGGAGGGGGTGACTGGTCCAAAACGGCTCAGGGCGTCACGCGAGAGGATAGGCACCCCCGCAATGGCAGTTAACTGTTTGTGGTTTCAGAGGACAATCGCCTGCTTGCGCCAGCTCGGGGTGTCTTCCTGAGGAGCGGTTTGTGCGACGAAGGACCTCTGCGGCGAAAATGATATAAGCAGCATGGCTGGCAATTCGA
>JACUUU010000394.1 GCA_014859065.1 Anaerolineales bacterium | reverse complement strand
CTACCCATTTTAGCCTGGCCCGACGATGGACGGTCCAAACAAACCAGGCGATGTTGTGTTTGATTTTGTGAAGTAATTTTAGCACATAAATTTGCGATAATCAAACAATTTTTATCATCAATTTTATCCCACCTCTCTATAATGTTGGAGAAGTCGTTTTCTTATATCCTGCTATGTTATGCCTGTCACCATAGCCATTTTCAATCTGAAGATTGATAGGAAATGATGTCCACCACCCTAAAAAGTAAGCTTCATACTTTGCCAACCAGAATTGCCAGATACGATTTTATGATTGGTTCACTCTTAGGGTAACGCACCCAGCAGCTTGCAAATTCTTCTAGGTGGCAACCTGCGTCGTCTCCTCTCCCCAGACCAACTCCAGCATTTGAATTAAGCGATCACAAAATCAAAGCAGGACTTCCTGGAAGTAATCCGTTCCTTTACGAGCACCGCTGGCCTCAAACAAACTCTAGTAGGGAAACCTATGCGCAAGCATATCTTGAGGCGCTGGAGGGAGCTTATACATGACTTTATCCTTCTCGATTGCACCTATATGGTGCAAGAATTCTATTCACAGTCAGAAACCAAGACTTGAGATTGTCTGGAATAATCGTGGATGATGCCCCTCAGAATATCTTGCCGTCGAATCGGACCTTTTGAACTCCTCATTAGGCCTGAACCAGGAAAGTGCTGGATAATGCCTAGGTGTGGGCGTGAATGGTTGTAATAATCCGTGTATCTTCTGAGTAGATTTCGGAGATGGCTTTCATTTACCACAATGATGTGGTCAAGACACTCTTCATGAACTGATCTCACCCGCCTTTCAGCGAAAGAATTATCGCATGGAGATTGATAAGGAGTGGGTAGAATTTCGATCACTTCTGTAGAAAACATGCTGTCAATGGCAAATGTTAGTTTCGTATCATTATCATGGATGAGAAAAGCCATTTCCCGAGAATCATCCTTTAGTTCCCAGACCAATTGACGCGCCTGCTGTGCAAACTTAGGTTGCCTCGGGGTTCATCGTGAAGCCTGCCATTTGGATGTGTCTGGTTCCCAGTTCGATGAAAAACAGCTCATAAATTATCTTGAGCCAGATTATCTCCGCTGTGAAGAAATCGCAAGGCAGGATCTGTTCTTTATAATGTCCCAAGAATCTACGCCAGGATCCAGACGATCGCTCTGATGCATGTGTAATCCGATGTCGCTTGAGGATATTACGCACTGAAGTGGCACCCAACCTGTGACCAAGTTTGACCAGTTCTCCCTGGATCTTGTCCTACCCCCGGTGAGGGTTTTCTTTTGCCAGACACACAATAAGTGCTTCCTCTTCTAATGTAATCTTGAGTCTGCTTGGAGTTCCTTTTCGTCTTAAGATCCATTTGGGCCGAACCAATTCTCGATGCCAATGGAGAACTGTGTCTGGCATGAAGATCAACATAACCTGATGAAACTGATGGCGTGCCTCTTTTGTGGATTGGCTGAACTTGTTAGACAGGATCTCAAAATCATTCTTTCTGGATCAAATATTCGTGGTGGTGTCTTCACTTTGCGTTGTAATATGCGTACCTGTTGGCGTAGAATGAGAATTTCAAAATCCTTGTCACTGTTTGTAACCCCCAGGATCATGATGATATCCAAGAAAAGGGTGAGTATCCGTATTAGTGACCAATAAACCATCGACGCCTAAACTGTTTCAAGATCAACAGATATTATCATAATTGGGCAGGTTTAGCTGTTTACCGGGTTATAAGATCACCTTTTACGGAACGGCAATCAATCGAGATCGAATGCAATATTTGCACCATACAGGCAATCTGGTTGAGTTCAACAGTGGCTTTTTTCTGGATGGTTTCTTACCGTAACCTGATAGGTATATTCGATTAGCCAACAACTCCTGCTATGCCTCGGCTGCTTTCACGATCACTTCCGCAATATGTGTTGGCGTAACCCCGGGAGATTGGATCTTGAGCGAATCATAAACCTCAACCAGGCGCTCCACCAAGCGATCGAACTGAGGGAATATACCTCGCATTGCCTGCTCCATCGAACTTACTGCATGAGCCGGTAGAATTGTAAAATCTCCACTGATTGTCAGGTTGTCGATGAGGCCCTGGTGAAAACACACAACCACGCGAATCAAACCACCGGGCGCCTTGTAAACCTTTTCCACTACACGAACATCTTCATGTATCTTGACCCCCCTTTGAAGTAAACCACCCTTTTGGAATAACCACTCTTCACTGTTGAAGCGCTTTTCCAGTTCGGTGATTTTTGCCTCTTCTTCGCTAGAAAGTGCGCCTGGCATGATCTCAGCATTTAGCACCTCAGCGCAATGATGTAAGTAAGTATTCTTGACCTCAATCCGGCTGGGGACCTCATCCATTTGTTCAGCCAGGCTGGTCATATACTGCTCCAGGCTGGCGAATATCTTGTCGCGCATTTTCTCAGAAGGCACTTTCAGCACCCGCGCCATGGAAGCTTTGTCGAAATCGAACATCAGGCTACCAACCACAACCTTGGCCTGGCCTAACAGCGCTGCCCCGCTGCCGCCAATTTTCTTGCCAGCCACATGCACATCATTGATTGGCCGGAAGTAAGCGTCGACCCCCAACGATTGATAAGTCATCACCAGGGGGCGGATGAATAATTCAAATAGATGCTCTAATCTACCTGGAAGACAATTTGGATGAAATATCCATTGGGTGAATACCTGCCCATTATCCAGGTACACTGCGCCACCACCTACTTCGCGCCGCAAGACTGGCAACCCATGCGATCGACAATAATCCAGGTCGATTTCTTTTTCCACTTCTTGGTGGAATCCGATACAAACGTAAGGTCGGTTAGGGCTGACCAAGATAATCGTATTGGGGGAGGCATCCGTCATGGCATACCCAATGGCGTGATAGATGCTCTGCGAGCGTAGCGACGAAACTTCACCCAGATCGATTAAG
>JACUUU010000393.1 GCA_014859065.1 Anaerolineales bacterium | reverse complement strand
TTGTCAGACCTTGGAGGGAATCTGTGTGAAAAGGGCTGTCTTTAAACAATGCTTCAACAACCAATAATATCTAAGTACTGGCTGTAAAACGAGACAGTTCGGGCACCTTTTTGAATTATAATTGTCTCGATAAATTCTTGTACTATTACCAATTTAAGGCTTTCAGTTTCTATGGATCACAGATCGTCGGGTTCGCTGGATTTTATGGCCTGAGCCCCCATTTTCAGGATTGGAACTCATAACCCGGAGGTCGAAGGGTTCGGTGAACTGAAGTTCATGGCGAACTAAAGTTCGAATCATACCCCCGCTACTAAAAGGGCACTTTTCAGTGGCTTTTTCATTTAAATTGAGTACGAAATAAGAGCAAGGCTCATAACCCGCTGGTCGTAGGTTCGAATCCTGATATCGCTATCAGTACCTCATCAAATAAGTATTATCAGGCAGTACGATTTGATCGAAGTCAAGCTTAGCTTGAGAAGACCCATGCCAGGATAATACACCGGGTAAGGGCAGTAACATTCCTAAATCAAAAGCATCACTCATCCAGAGGTCTGTGGACATGCATTCGGTGAACGGGCTTATTAATGGCAGAAAGATGTACACTGGTCCAACAATGGCACTGTGCAAGTTATCAGTGGTATGAAGATTTGCAGTCGAACCGTGCGGGGTTATAAATCATGGCGGGGAATGTGGGTAGCATTGACTCTCGCTGGTTCGGGAATAGGTTGGTAGAGTGAAAAACCATAGGAATAAATTTGCTAATATCAATTTCCTAAATATGCCAACTGCTTATGTAACAAATACAATCGAATGGATCATCCCTCAGGATTGACCCTGATCTTCTCGCACCGCCCCATACTGCCCCTCGAGGCAGGAGTGCTCAATCTGCACGGTCTTGTCCATAACAGTCCGACTCCTGAGTTGGAAGCACGCCACACCAACCTGTGCGTGGAAGTGCGAGACTATCGTCCCTGGCGGTTGGGAGCGATTTTGACACCATTGCTCACCCCCTGCTAAATATCCGTGCCACTAAATTCCCTTGCCAAAATCGCAAATATATCGGATAATAGACATTTATTGTATATTATCCGATATGTACTATGCGATACACGATCTTATCTGCATTTGAAGGCCTGCCCTACTTCACGATAAAAGGACTCCGGCAAATTGCCGGAGACGATGTTGTCGATGACGCCCATGCGCGGACAGCCCTTTATCGGTGGGTCAAAGCCGGGCATCTGATCGCCCTCAAGAAGGGGGTGTACATGCACCGCCGCTTCTACGAGCAGCACCGTCAGGACGCAGCCTTTGCACCGGCAGTCAGCGCCATCCTGTTGCCCCAGTCGTACCTCTCGCTGGAATATGTCCTGCAGCAGCATGGCATCCTGACGGAAATCACTTACCCGGTTACGGCTATCACAATCAAAAACACGCGCACCATCACCAATGCGCTGGGGACGTTTGTTTACCGGCACATCCAGCCTGATCTTTACTTTGGCTTCCAGATTATGGAAGCGTACGGCGTGCCCTATGCCCAGGCATCGGCTGCTAGGGGCTTGTTTGACTATCTTTACCTACGTCCGCTGCCGGCTGACCTGGAATCGCAACGCTATAACCTGGCCGAGGAGCTGCGCCTGAATTTGGAGGAGTTCACCTGGGAAGAGCGGGAAAAATTTGCTGAGTATGTCTTCAAGAGCGAAACGATCCGAAAGGGGGGCGCGAAAATGCGGCAGATAATGAATAACCTGGAGATCCACGTATGGCAACGCTGATCCAGACTCTGCAGAACGTCCTGGCTGGCAAAGACCCGCTACTGGCTCCTGAAACCAAACGCATTATCCTGAAGGAAGTGCTGCAGGCCTACGTGTTGGATTATCTCTATAACCATACCAGCTACCGCCGCTTGAACTTCTACGGCGGCACCTGCCTGCACGTGGTTTATGGTCTGAACCGCCTGTCTGAAGACCTTGATTTCGATAACCAGGCCGGTCTGGAACTGGACCATCTTGCGAATGACTTAATCGATTATCTTCAAAAATCATTCGGGTATGGTGATGCATCGGCAAAGACTCAGCGAAGCGAGGGCGGAATATTGCGGGTTACAGTCAAGTTTCCGGTGTTAAATGCCCTTGGTTTATCGTCTCATCCGAGCGAGGCACTGCACCTCAAGGTGGAAGTCAGCCAGCATGAACAGGTGGCGATCATCCAGCATACGCCGGTTTTCGTCTATGGGCGTAGCCTGGTTGCGGCGCATTTTTCGCTAGAAACCATGATGGCCGGAAAAATGCTGGCTTGCCTGGAGCGTAATTTTGAACGCGGTCGAGGCGGTGCACAAATCAAGGGACGCGACTTCTATGATCTGCTGTGGTTCCTGCAACAGCGGATCCAGCCGCACGAAGAGAAGCTGGCTAGCGATGGCCAGCAGCCCTACACCGTAGAGTCGGCGCTGCTTGCGCTGCAGGAGAAAGTCGCCCGCATCAAGCCCCGCGATCTTGCCATAGATCTGCTGCCGATGTTTGAGTCTCGGCAGTATATCGAAGCCTGGCTGGATGCGTTTCACGAGAATTTCCAGGCCTTTGTAAAAGGTTATCTGGAGGAGATGTGACAGCCTGTCAATGATGGCATCTGTAAAGCGAATTGCAGAAAAAATCTTCCAATCGTGCCACAATTTATCCATCAATCAACCAATCTCTCCCAGTCGGGCCAGTGGGAACCACCCCTCGTCGGTCTGGGTTAAAAAGACAGGTTTGAAAGTCAGAGGTTGCAGAAACGGGTTTCTCACTCATAACCCGAAGGGCGCATGGTTTTGCGAGCTAAAGTTCTGCGAACTAAAGTTCGGAACCTACCCCCACTCCGATCGGCATTCGCAAGACGAAAGCGGCAAATCCTATCACCAGGTTACTCAATAAAAATTTTTTCAGGAAATCAACCCCGGTAACCCCCCCATTTTTACACTG
>JACUUU010000043.1 GCA_014859065.1 Anaerolineales bacterium | reverse complement strand
CATTCACACCATCGCCAACCTCAACCTTCACGCCCACACACACAGCGACATTCACACCATCGCCAACCTCAACCTTCACGCCCACACACACAGCGACATTCACGCCTTCACCAACCGCAACCTTCACACCCACACCTACCGCGACCCTAACACCTACTGTCACTAACACACCTACGATCACACCTACTGCGACTGTCACCCCCACCCAGATGCCTCCCCCTGGTGACCCTGGCTTTGCTTTAGAATTCGATGGGAATAATGACTTCGTGGAATTGCATGAAACGGATTTGATCTTCGCACCGGGTTGGAAAAGTCTGAAATCAGTGAGCTTGTGGGTCCGCCCGATGGGAGTGGCAACCATGTGTGACAATCAGGATGTCGCTAAATGCGACAACATTTTTGGAGACAGGCCACGTTGGTGGGGTATATCCCGTGGCATCCGCAATGGTGTGGATCGTATCTGGGTTTGGAATTATGATGGGGATTACGATATCATTGGCGTTCCGTATACTTCTGATGAATGGGTGCAGATCACTATGGTGCACAGTGGTGGAATGTTAGCAGCCTACAAAGACGGGGCATTGATCGACAGTATCCCCAGCGGTGAAACATTGCAGCCTCCAGCTTCCCCCGTGCTTCACCTGGGTGCAATTATCACTGGTGACAACTGGCCTTTCGAAGGTCAAATCGATGAAGTTCGCCTGTGGAATACCGCTTTATCCCAAGAGGACATCATCAGCACGCTCTACTGGCCTCTGGAGGGGGATGAACCTGGTCTGGCTGCCTATTATGCGATGTCGGATGGTGCAGGCTTAACTTTAACTGATGACAGTGGTAATGGTTGGACTGGGACGCTCCATGACGGTGGATATGGTGTGCCTCCGGATGGCTCTCCGCCAGAGTGGGTTGATTCAGGTGCTTTTGGTGTGTTTCAGCATGCTGACAGAAATTTCTCTGCAGCACTGAATTTATTGGTGAACACCTGGGAACGGGCCGTGAATTATTTTCAAGCGCTCTTTACCCCCTAAACAAGATTCTATTTAACCGTTCTGATTCTTGGATTGATTAAATCGCATTTATGATCCTCTCAATCATCATTGTCAATTGGAATACAAGTGAGCTCCTGGCAAAATGCCTAAGTAGTATCTATTCTCACCCACCTAATTGTCCGTTCGAAGTTTGGGTGGTGGACAACGCTTCAGGCGATGATAGCGTCTCGATGCTACGTAGCCGTTTCCCTCAGGTGGATTTAATTGAAAACCTGGAGAACACCGGGTTTTCTCTTGCCAACAATCAGGCAATTCGCCAGTCTCATGGGCGTTATGTCCTGTTGTTAAATCCCGATACGGAAGTAAAACCAGGTGCATTGCAACAAATGGTTTATAGGATCGACACCCATCCCCAGGTTGGGGCGGTTGGGGCGCGACTACTTAACCCCGATGGAAGCTTGCAAACCTCCTGTTATGCTGCTCCAACGGTCTGGCGTGAATTCATCAGGCTCTTCCATTTGGATTTCCTGAATCTTCACGAAAGCTACAAGATGGAACGCTGGGAGACGACCCAACCTCGAAGGGTCGAGGTGATACAAGGTGCTTGTCTAATGCTGCGCAGATCAGCCTTGGATCAGATTGGGTTGTTAGATGAAGGTTTTTTCATGTACTCGGAAGATGTTGACTTGTGCATGCGCCTGGGTAAGGCTGGCTGGCAGTTATATTGGCTACCCCAGGCTGAGGTGCTGCACCATGGTGGCCAGAGCAGCCAGCAGGTCGCCGAGGAAATGTTCTTGCATCTATACCAGGCTAAGCTTGCCTGCATCCGTAAGCACCAAGGCAACTGGGCAGCTGTGGTTTATAGGCTGATCCTTTTGCTCGCTTCTTTACCCCGTTTGGTGCTGATTCCTCTGTCTTGGGTCCATATCAAACCGCGCAGCCAGCGTTACCAGTCTTTAGGCCGTAATTATCACAAACTCCTTCTCAATCTCGCTGGAAGAACTGGGGATGAGAGGATTAAACGCCCGTCTACCTGAATATATAGATGGGCTAATCGTAAAAATTTATTTATTCTGGAGAAAGTTATGGATATCGAATTAAGAATTAAAGAGTTTATTGCTGCCAATCTGCTTTATAGTGCTAATGGTTTTAGCTATTCTGATGATGCCTCTTTTCTCGAAGAGGGTATCGTTGATTCGGTTGGTATTATGGAACTGGTGGCATTCGTCGAAGACCAATTTAAATTTAGTGTCCTTGATGAGGATATTATCCCCGATAACTTTGATTCTGTCAGCCGCTTGGCTACCTATATACAGCGCAACCTTGTTTCCTCCCCAACAAAGTAGACCGACTGTTATTGACTGATTGACTATATCCTTCAATTCCCATAAGTTTCTTTTACCTAATTCCCTAAAATAAATATGCTCGTACAAGATTTTCTGGAACGATCCGCATCAATTCGACCCAATAAAATTGCCCTGGTTTGCGAAGGGCAAAGGTTAACCTATGCCGAGATTGATGCTATGGCTAACCGTCTGGCAAACGCTTTGTTGGATAACGGCATAAGGCGCGGCGATCGAGTAGCTATCTTCCTTCCTAACTCAGTTCTGGCAGTTGTGGCCATTTTCGCCACCTTGAAGGCGGGTGGAGTTTCCGTGGTTATTAACTCTTCTACCAAACAAGATAAACTTGCTTACATATTACAGGACTGTGAAGCCAGTGCCTTAATCGCAAATGGTCGTCAGATGTCTATCATTGTGAGTATGTTGAATGCTGTGCCATCATTGAAACTGGCTGTGCATTCCTCTATACCCTCCGATCAGCGCTCTGATTTAAATGCAACCATTTCTTCCAATGGTCGAACTTCCATCTTATCATTCGATATTATCCAAACTGATTTTCGATCAGAATGCCCACCCAAAACTAACATTGACCTAGACCTTGCCTGTTTAATCTATACTTCTGGCAGCACTGGTGAGCCTAAGGGGGTTATGAGTGATCACAGCAATGTTGACTTTGCGACCAGCTCGATTATTCAATATCTGGAAAACAATGAGGATGATATTGTTATCAACGTGCTTCCCCTTTCGTTTGATTACGGCCTTTACCAGCTTTTGATGACCTTCAAGTTTGGCGGCACGCTTATTTTAGAGCGAACGTTTGCTTACCCGGCAGCCATATTGAAGCGCATCGAGGCCGAGAAGGTGACCGGTTTCCCTGGTGTGCCTACCTTGTTCGCTATGCTGCTCAAGATGGATCTCAGCAAGTATGACTTGTCCAGCCTACGCTACCTGACTAACACAGCTGCTGCTCTTCCGGTCAGCCACATCCTGAAGATACGAGATATGTTCCCGTCAGCCAGGCTGTTTTCTATGTATGGATTGACAGAGACCAAACGAACGTTATATTTGCCACCGGAGCAATTGGATAAACGTCCGGGGTCGGTGGGTATTCCCATTCCCGGGACCGAGGCATTCCTGGTAGATGAAGCTGGCAATCGTCTAGGTGTCAATCAGACCGGAGAATTAGTCGTCCGTGGTCGGCATGTCATGCGTGGTTATTGGAATGCCCCCTTTGAAAGTGCTGAGCGTTTTCGTCCCGGTCTTCTTCCAGGAGAACGGCTTTGTTATACCGGTGACCTGTTCCGTATGGACGAAGATGGTTACCTCTATTTCGTGACACGTAAAGATGACATCATCAAGAGCCGCGGAGAGAAGGTCGCGCCTAAGGAGGTAGAGAACGTGCTCTATTCCCTGCCAG
Source organism: Anaerolineales bacterium (assembly GCA_014859065.1). GTDB lineage: Bacteria > Chloroflexota > Anaerolineae > Anaerolineales > UBA4823 > Kmv39. The sequence goes on along the minus strand of JACUUU010000043.1, from coordinate 14,019 downwards.
GGGTACTCGAAGCAGCCGTGGTTGGCAAGCCTGATCCCGTGTTGGGAGAAGCCATCAAAGCCTATTTAGTGCTGGATGGAGTGCAGTTGACCGAGGCGGACGTTTTAGCTCATTGTCGCTCTCACCTGGAAGATTTCATGGTGCCCCAAGCGATTGAGTTCTGCTCCGAGCTGCCCAAAACCACCTCAGGCAAAATTAAAAAGACAGATTTAATCTGACAATATCAGTAATATTTCGACATCTTTGTTATTGAATTGCAGAATTGATTATTAACCATATTTATTATGTGCGGTATCGTAGGAATTTACAACTTATATAATCACCAGCCTGTAGAAGGAGAAACTATTCGCAAGATGTTAGCGTTCTTGCGTCACCGAGGGCCGGATGAATTTGGCATGTACCTGCATGAACGGGTCGGTTTGGGTAGTGCCCGATTGAGCATTATCGATCTTTCCAGCGGACAGCAGCCCATCACTAATGAAGAAGGCACTCTTTGGATTGTGTTCAATGGTGAGATCTTCAATTATGTTGAGCTGCGCCCGGAGCTTGAGGCGCGTGGCCATCGTTTCTCTACTCAGAGTGATACAGAGGTTATATTGCACTTGTACGAAGAACACGGGCCCGATTGCCTGCAGTATCTAAACGGACAGTTCTCTATCGCAATCTGGGATGAGCGTGAGCAGTCTCTCTTTCTTGGTCGCGATCGTCTGGGCGTACGCCCATTATTCTATACAGTGAGTGGCGACAGCCTAATTTTCGCTTCAGAAATCAAAGCTTTGCTGGCGGACCGGCGGGTGCAAGCCAGCATCGATCCTACCGCTTTAGACCAGATCTTCACCTATTGGAGTCCGCTTTCACCCCGGACAGTTTTCGAGAACATCAGAGAGATCCCTCCGGCACATTATTTGCAAGCTCGACCTGGTGATATTCAGATAAAACGCTATTGGCAGCTTCAATTTCCCTTTGACCCCAAACACAATGGGGCTGCATCTCCCAGACATATCCATCAAATAGCTGATTACCTGGATGAACTGAGGGAATTGTTGGTGGACGCAACCCGTATCCGTTTGAGAGCCGATGTACCAGTTGGCGCTTACTTGAGTGGCGGGTTGGATTCCTCACTGACAGCTGCTATCATCCGTAAATTTACTAGCAACCGTTTGGATACATTCTCTATCTCTTTCGAAGATGCGGATTTTGATGAGAGCCCATTCCAACGTAAAATGGCGAGTCTCCTGGGAACTGATCACCATGTAGTCCATGCTTCTAACAAAGATATTTCCCGCGTGTTTCCCGACGTGATCTGGCACACCGAAGTGCCTGTTTTAAGAACCTCGCCTGTTCCATTATTTCTTCTATCCCGGTTGGTTCGTGAGAATGGTTATAAGGTTGTTGTTACTGGAGAGGGGGCAGACGAATTTTTGGCTGGATATAACATCTTCAAAGAAGCCAAAATTCGCCGCTTTTGGGCTCGGCAACCAGATTCGCACGGAAGACCTTTACTGCTTTCTCGCCTGTATCCTTACATCCGCAGCCTTTCTGGTAGCGGCGATTCTTATCTAAAGGCCTTTTTTGGTGCAGGATTACTTGATGTTGAAAGTCAAAATTACTCTCACGCAATCCGCTGGCGAAACACAGCTCGAACCAAACGTTTTTTCTCAGCTGACTTACAGCGATCACTCCAGACAGACAATCATGAGGGCGGTCTTATAGATTACCCAAAGGATTTCCTCCAGTGGTCATCATTAAGCCAAGCGCAGTACCTCGAGATTACAATCTTTTTATCCCAATACCTGCTCTCTTCACAGGGGGATCGAGTTGCCATGGCTCATTCAGTCGAGGGGCGTTTTCCTTTCCTGGATACGCGCGTAGTTGAATTTTGTAATAACCTTCCTCCCGATTTAAAGTTGCTTGGTTTGACCGAAAAATATTTGCTCAAAAAGCTAGCTCGTGACTTCCTGCCGTCTGAAATTTGGCAGCGCCCGAAGCGGCCATTCCGCGCACCCATTCAATATAGTTTTTTCAATGATAGCTCCCCTGATTACGTGCACGAATTGTTGAGTCAAGAATGGCTAAAGAAGAGCTCTTTATTCTCGCCTCAAGCTGTGGAACAGTTGCTGCGTAAGGCAAAAGATGGGAAAAAGCTGAGTGAGACAGATGAGATGGCTCTGGTAGGGGTTCTGTCCACTCAACTGGTCTACCATCAGTTCGTAGATGATTTCAGACAACCAATTGTAGATGAGAGTGAAAAAATCAGAGTATATGAAGGCAAATGACATGAATGATCATCCAATAGAGTTAGGAATTAATCCGGTGGTTGAATCCCAGCGCATTATCAAGATGCTGAAGCAGACCATCTTCCGAGATATGGCTCGAAAAGGTGCTGTCGTTGGGATTAGTGGAGGGGTAGATTCCTCTGTGGTTTTAGCACTTTGTGTAAAGGCATTTAGCCCTTTGAATGTAACTGCACTGATGCTGCCAGAGAAGGATTCTAGCCCAGAGAGCCTCGAACTTGCCAGACAGGTGGTTGGATTATATGGTGTGGACCCGATCTTAGAAGATATAACCGCTGCGTTGGAAGGTGCTGGTTGTTACCAGCGCCGTGATGAGGCGGTTAAACAGTTGTTCCCGGAATATGATCCCGATGCAGGCTATAAAGTAAAAATCAGCTTACCTCCCAACCTTTTAGAAGAGGGTGGGCTCAATGTTTTCCACCTGACAATTATCACTCCTGAAGGAGAAGAGAAGCGTCGCCGATTACCTCCTCGAGAATTCTTTCAAATTGTAGCTGCGTCAAATTTCAAACAGAGAACACGCATGTCGATGCTATATTACCATGCGGAACTGAGGAACTATGCAGTGGTTGGTACAGGCAACCGTAACGAGCACGAACAGGGTTTTTTCGTCAAGTATGGTGATGGCGGAGTGGATTTGCAACCAATTGCCCATCTTTACAAGACTGAAGTCTATCAGCTGGCAGAATACCTGGAAGTGCCTGCTGAGATACGCTTGCGGCCTCCAACCTCCGATACTTACAGTGCGCCATCCAATCAACAAGAATTCTTCTTCCGCCTGCCCTTTGAGGTCATGGACCAGCTTTGGCATTCCCAAGAACAGCAGAGGCCGGTAGAGCAGGTTGCCCGCCAGATGAAGTTGAGCAATGAACAGGTTCAGCGGGCGTACGATGACTTCACTCGCAAAAAAAGGACTACTGAATATCTGCGCATGCCAGTTGTCCGCTTGGATCGGAGTTAAATATTGGTGACCATGCGTATCCTCTTTCTTACCCAAATTCTCCCTTACCCTCCGGACGCTGGGCCCAGGATCAAGACCTGGAATGTCCTGCGTTACTTATCGTCAAGGGGGCATGAAATCATGTTAGCTTCATTTGTGAGGGCTGAAGAGTTTCAATTCATCCCTATGATAGAGCAAGTGTGTAAATCAGTGTACACAGTCCCCATCAAACGTTCACGCCTGGCAGATGCTGGTTACTTGTTACGGAGTCTCCTTTCCAAACGTCCGTTCTTGATTGAACGAGACGATCGAAACGGGATGCACAAAGTGGTACAGGATGTGATGAAATCCGCACGAGTCGATTGCATTCACGCTGATCAGCTCACTATGACGCAATATGCACTTCCCTACAGTGAACGCGGTTTAAAGGATGGGAGTTCAATTATCAAACCAAATGGCAAAGGAATCCAGTGGAAACGACGTCCAGTCCTGGTTTTCGATGCCCATAATGCTGTTTGGACGATAGTTGAACGGATGCGTGGAAATCTCCCTAGACTTTTCCAGCCTCTAGCTGGTTTAGAAGCGCATCGGGTTAAGCAATATGAAGGGCAGTTGGTGAGTGCCTTTGATCACACCTTGACTGTCACGGAAAATGATCGTACAGAACTGTTACAAGCAGCTCATTCGGTGAATGGACGAAATGTGGGAGAACACCATACTGGAAACCTCCAAGATTCTATCACTGTAGCTCCCATCGCTGTGGACACTGAAAGGATCCAACCCGTAAGTCGTCAGGCTGGTTCTAAATCAATTCTCACGCTGGGCAGCTTGCATTACCCACCCAATGCCGATGGCATCCGATGGTTTCTTAAGCGAGTATTTCCAAGGATTAAAGAGAGTATCCCTGACACACACCTGAACATAATTGGGAAAAACCCGCCAGACGATTTGGTTCGTCTTGCCAATGATGATTCGAATTCAGTCACCATTGCTGGTTATGTTCCTGACCTGAGACCATATCTGCAATCATCAGCGATTGTGGTTATTCCAGTAAGGGCGGGTAGTGGAATGAGAGTGCGCATTTTGGATGCCTTTGCTTATGGAATGCCTGTGGTTACAACGACTGTCGGACTTGAGGGTATCGAAGCTATTCCCGGTGAGCACATACTGGTGGCTGATACAGCCCAAGACTTTGCCAGAAATGTTATCAATTTACTGCGGAATGAGGATTTGCAGGCAAAGTTATCTGCTAATGGGCGAAGTTTTGTGGAAAAGCACTATCATTTCAAGATTGCGTTAAGACCTCTGGATAGGATTTATGGTGAATTTAATATCTAAATGGATAACTGGCCATCCAAAATTTTTATTGGTCGGCATCCTCACTTTTTCTATACTGCTGCGTTTTGGAGCAGCTGTTTATATGGGTGAGGAAGTCGAAGTACTGCCAGGCACTGCTGACCAGATTTCCTATCATACACTGGCTCTGCGAGTGATGGATGGACATGGTTTCACGTTTAACCAACCCTGGTGGCCAGCAACGCCGGCAGAAGAGCCAACCGCTCACTGGAGCTATTTGTATACCCTTTATCTGGCTGGGATATATACTTTGTTTAGCCCCTCCCCTCTAATTGCTCGCCTGATCCAGGCTGGACTGGTTGGTTTGCTTCAGCCTCTTCTTGTTTATCTGATTTCTAAGCGTATATTTAACTCATCAGTAGGCTTGGCAGCAGCTGGCCTTACAGCCATTTATATCTATTTTGTTTATTATTCTGGCGCGTTGATGACCGAATCTTTCTTTATCACCATGGTTTTGGTAATTCTTTATCTGGCAGTTGTTTTATCTGGTAAGAGCAAGTTAAATGAGTTGCTGGGCAAACGCTTTTCTCACCCTGCAGATCGAGCTCCCGTCTTGAAAATATTAATTCTTGCTGGAGCGTTAGGAGCCAGCATTGGATTAGCTGTGCTGCTGCGCCAATTGATTTTGTTCTTTGTGCCCTTATTATTCCTCTGGATTTGGTGGTCTTCTCACCGTCATAATTCTTGGGCAGTACTTGTTTCTGGAATAGTTGTCATTGCTGCCATCCTACCGGTTACGCTGTTCAACTATTCTCGATTTGATCGTTTTGTGTTGGTCAATACGAACGGAGGTTTTGCTTTTTATTGGGCAAACCACCCCGCCCATGGAAACTACTTCCAGCCAATACTGACTTCAGAAACCTATTCCCAGCTCTTACCTGAAGAGCTGCTTCACCTTGATGAACCTGCTTTGGATCAAGCTTTGCTGCAGGAAGGTTTGCAGTTCATTGTCGATGACCCACTGCGTTATATAAATCTCAGTATTTCTCGTATCCCCGCCTTTTTTATGTTCTGGCCGAGCCCGGAATCGAGTCAAATGAGCAATGTTAGCAGAGTAGCCAGCTTTGGATTGATGCTGCCTCTTATGCTTTATGGTTTTATTGGGGTTATTTTAGACCGCAAATATTGGGTAGAAGGCATTCTGAAATCGCCAATCATGCTGCTCTATCTCTTTATAGCTTTTTATACCCTCATTCACTTGCTCTCTTGGGCGCTCGTCCGGTATAGGCTTCCGGTGGATGCAGTCCTGTTGCCATTTGCCGGTTGGGCATTGGTCGATGTTTTCGGAAGATTGATGTCAAGACGCAGGTATAAGTGGGAACAAGCAACAAGCCCTTACTAATATTTTTGGAGGATTTAATGTTTAACAATTCAATTCACGTATGTCAATGCCAGTTGTGCAAACTTGGAGTCGACCATTCAAACAAGCTGTTTCACCAGCAAATGAATGTTTTGATGAGTCGTCTGAACGAAAAGCAACAGCGTTGGTTTGCTGCCATAGAAGCAAATCGGATCGGTTATGCAGGTCCCCGTTTTCTATCTCAGATCACCGGTCTGGATGAAAATACAATCAAGATTGGTCAGAAGGAATTGAACGAGGAAGTCTGTAACAATCACAATGGAGTGGAGAGCTTCTCTGTTGTCGAGCACCCAACAATTCCTGAGAGGGTTTAAGACCTCATCTTGCTATTCGAGTACTTAGTTATCTCACAAGTTTTTCGTAATTGAATTTTTTTATTCGGGGGACATAGAGTTCGTAAATATTGTTTTCACCATCTTTGAACTGATCCGGACGAAAAGCAACGCTTATAAATCTATATGGATATTTTATTTGTAGTTCCGTATGTCCCCAACCTGATCCGAGTGCGACCTTATAACCTGATTAAGTGTTTGGCGAAGCGTGGTCACCGTTTGACTGTAGTTGCTTTGTGGTCAAATGACAAGGAATATAGGGATATTGAGGAATTACGCCCGTTTTGTGAACGTCTAGAGGCAGTTCCCTTGAAACAGGCGCGATCTGTCTGGAATTGTCTTGTGGCCTTACCTACCTCGCATCCCTTGCAGTCTGCCTACTGCTGGACTCCTAAAGCGGCTGCGAAAGTAACCCAGCTATTAAGCAATCAGAACAGTCACCAGAAATTTGATGTAGCTCACGTGGAACATTTACGTGCATCTCGATATGGGCTCTTTCTCAAACAAGCTTTCCCATCTTTACCAATTGTATGGGATAGTGTCGATAGTATCAGTTTGTTGTTTCGCCAGGCAACTCGGCACAGCCAAATGCTGCTATCTCGATGGTTATTGCAGTTCGAACTTCATCGCACAGAACATTTTGAGAGCTGGCTGATAAAACAGTTCGATCACACCGTGGTAACTTCACGAGTTGATAAGGAATCATTTATCACGCTTCCTGGGGGAGTCACTGATAGACATTCTCTTTCAGTTGTGCCAAACGGTGTGGACCTTTCGTACTTCATAGCGGGAGATTTTAAGAGTAGAGAACCGGCAACGCTCGTGATTAGCGGCAAAATGAGCTACCACGCTAATGTCACCATGGTGATGCATTTTATGAGAAATATCTTGGAGCATATCCACGCTTCTCGTCCTGATGTCAAGGTTTGGATCGTTGGAAAAGATCCTCCTGACGAGATTGCTGCTTTGGGAGCTTCTTCACAGGTCACCATCACTGGCACTGTGAACGATATTCGTCCTTATCTTCAAAAAGCTACTATTGCCATAGCACCGTTAACTTATGGTGCCGGAGTTCAAAATAAGGTGTTAGAGGCAATGGCTTGTGCTACACCAGTGGTTGCATATCCACAAGCAACCTCAGCACTAGAGACCTTGGCAGGGAGAGATTTGATAGTGGCTGAGAACCCCGAATCGTTTTCGAATGCTGTTATCAAATTATTGGATCATCCAAATAGCCGCCAACAAATCGGTCAAAATGGCCGCTTATATGTAGAAAATTATCATCGTTGGGAATCAATCGCAGCTAAAATGGAGAAAGTCTACAATGAAGTCATCTACAATCGGAATTGATCGTTATCCTCATAATATTTCTACTGAGGTAAAGAGCAGCAGGTTATCGAGCCTGCAGTCACGAAAGAAAGTTTGGATCTTTTATATCCTCACCCTCATGGTGAGTGATTTACTTCTAATTGGGGCAGCTTATCGGGCGGCATACTTTATTCGCTTCGATCTAAGCTTGGGGATTTTTCAATTGGATGTTATTCCATCGAAAGAGCTGTATGCTGGGTTGGTATTTTTACTTATGCCATTCTGGTTGGTGATGTTTACTGCGGTTGGAATGTATCATCGCAATAATCTCCTCGGTGGCACAAATGAATATGCATTAGTTTTCAGGGCAAGCACTTATAGCTTATTGCTTTTGATCGTGGCTGGTTTTTTGGAACAAGCTTTTGTCATTGCTCGAGGTTGGTTAGTAATGGCCTGGGTATTCTCTTTCTTCTTTATTGCATTTGGCCGCTTTTGGTTGCGTAGATTGGTTTACTTTTTCCGTAAGCGAGGATATTTCCAGTCAAATGCTCTAATTGTGGGTGCAAATAATGAAGGCTTGTCACTTGCTGAGCAGTTAATTACCTGGCCTACTTCTGGGTTGAAAGTGGTTGGCTTTGTCGATATGAAGCTAAACCCGGGAACAAAATTGGATAATGGCTTGAGAGTCTTAGGGTCAGTGGAGCAATTAGACCAAATCTTGGTTGAACATCAGGTAGAAGAGCTGGTCCTGGCCACCAGCGCACACTCTAGTCATGATAAATTGCTGGATATCTTTAAACACTATGCAAATTCAGCCATTGTCAACATTCGCATGTCATCGGGGCTTTACGAGATATTAACGACAGGCTTGACAGTTCACGAATTTGCATATGTGCCTCTGGTAGGGGTAAATAAAGTCCGCTTGACTGAGACCGATAAGGTCATAAAAACTTTGTTGGAATACAGCTTGATCATCCCTAGTCTTATATTGCTCAGCCCTCTGCTGCTGTTAATTGCTTTGGCTGTGAAATTAGATTCTCCTGGGCCAATTTTGTTTCGGCGGAGGGTGATGGGGGTGAACGGTAAAGAGTTCGATGCTTTCAAGTTCAGGACTATGTACGCGGATGGAGATGAGATACTGGACAAGAGACCTGAGCTGAAAGATGAGTTAAACCGCAATCATAAATTGAAAGAGGATCCACGAATCACTCGACTGGGTCATTTTCTGCGTCGTTACAGCCTGGATGAGCTCCCCCAACTATTCAATGTGCTGAGGTCAGAAATGGCTTTGGTTGGCCCACGCATGATTAGCCCTGAAGAGATGGAGAATTACAATCATTGGGGTATCAATTTACTAACAGTGCGTCCGGGTATCACTGGGTTATGGCAGGTGAGTGGGCGATCGGATATTTCTTATCAAGAACGCGTGAACCTGGATATGTATTACATTCGCAATTGGTCAATTTGGTTGGACTTGCAGCTTCTGTTTCGCACCATCCCGGTAGTCCTTCAGGGTAGAGGGGCATATTAGTGGGCGTTTCCTCCGCTGAGATAGCACCGATCTTTTTGGATACGTTTTAGGTAGTAGGCAATCAAATTCCCCAAAGGTCCTTCATAATTAAATTCAGTCGTGGATATTGGATAACACCGTTTATTCATGAATTTTTATCAATTAATTGGAACTCACACGGATGTTTGGGGGAAACAAATTTTTCTTAAAAAAAAGCTAATTGAGAATGTGGAGATAACCGCATGATTATTGTTCAGACACCCCTTCGGGTCAGTCTATTTGGTGGTGGGACAGATTTCCCATCTTTTTATCAACAAGAAGGTGGATGTGTCCTCAGCTCAGCCATCGATAAATATATCTTTGTGACTATCAAGGAACGGTTTGATTGCAAGCTGCGCGTTGGCTATACCCACACTGAGATGGTGGATAGCGTGGACGAGATTAGACATGAATTGATCCGTGAATCATTGCGTAAAACAGGTATCTCGCAGGGGATCGAGATCACAACAATGGGGGATATTCCCTCAGAAGGATCAGGTCTAGGATCCTCTAGTACGGTTACAGTTGGGTCTCTTCATGCTATGTACACTTTCTTGAATGAAATCGTGCCCGCTGCTAGATTGGCGCAGGAGGCTTGCCAAATTGAGATCGGCAGTTTGGAGAAACCAATCGGTGTCCAGGACCAGTATATCGTTGCGTTGGGGGGATTACGGTTGTTGGAATTTATGCCAGATGGCGAAGTGAAAAATACCAGGGTCGAGTTACAGCAAGAGCAGCAGAGGCTACTGAATGAAAACCTGATGTTGTTCTTTACCGGAGTAACCCGTAAAGCCGACAGGATCCTGAATGAACAAAAGCACAATATCAAGGATCGACTTCCTATACTCAGAGAGATGAAACAGATGGCTTATCTTGCCTATCAGCATTTACAAGAGGGTAATATCGAGCTGATTGGCGAACTGTTACATGAAAGCTGGCAGATGAAAAAGCAGTTAGCCCAACAGATCAGCAACGGAAATATAGAAGCAATGTATGCTGCTGCCAGAAAAGCAGGGGCGACCGGAGGCAAGATTACTGGAGCTGGAGGTGGAGGTTTTTTACTGCTCTATTGCCCACATGACAGGCAAAAGGCTGTCCGCGCTGAGCTTCATCGATTGCAAGAGCTGCCTTTTCAGGTTGAGCCGGATGGCACCAAGGTCATTTTTAATTACCGCAGACCGAATTAGGGGTCAGGTTTGGGTGATTTTTCCTCACTAGTAAGATTTTTCAGTTGATCTAAAACAGAATAAGGAGGTTTTATTTTATGGATACAGTACTGAAGTATATTTCTGAACTTCAGGTAACCTTACAGCATCTACCTCAAGAGAGAATTCATCAGGTGATAGATATTCTTGCTGAAAGGCGAATGAAAGGCAGGCAAATCTTTATTATGGGAAATGGAGGCAGCGCCTCCACTGCCTCGCACTTTGTTTGTGATCTTGCAAAAAACACTCGCAAAGATGGATTGCTGCCTTTCCGTGTGATTGGCCTTTCTGACAATATGCCCTTGATCACTGCTTATGCCAATGATGAGGGTTATGACAACGTCTTCGCTCAACAGCTTGCTAATCTTGTTCGGGTAGATGATGTTGTAATTGCCATTTCAGCCAGCGGTAATTCGCCCAATGTGCTTCGTGCGATAGAGTATGCCAATCAAATTGGGGCAACAACCATTGGTTTCACCGGCTTTGATGGTGGTATTTTGGGTTCGATAGTGGATATCCATGTTCATGTTCCCAGTAATTGTATAGAACACGTTGAGGACATCCACCTGGTTTTGGAGCATTTGATCTGTAAAACTTTAAAAGACGATACCCAAAGATGGATTGTATCTGCTGAAGAAATTGACTCACCAATTGAAGCAGTTAAACCTCAGGTGACAAACGGAGCCATGTTGCGTCATAAGCTCTAGCTTCTTGACGCTTTGGTTCCATCAGAGAAGGTGAATAACGTAAGTCACCAGCAGGTTCGTTATAGTCCTGGGAATACTTCAAATTTGAAATAGGTCAGGACAAAAGAGGTAAAAAATGGAGTTAAAAGTTTATATCATCCCACTTATCAGGTTTTGGTGGTTGCTAATTGTGGCTGCGGTGATTGCTGCAGTATCGAGTTTCTTTTTTGCGCGCCAGCTACCAGAAATTTATCAGACCCGCACGACATTAGTTGTCGGGACGACTGTCTATGAAACAAATCCCGGTGGTCAAGACATTTGGCTGTCCCAGCAGCTAGCTGGATTTTATTCGGATCTGGCTAGACGAGATATGGTTCGGCAGGAGACAATGTCTGCATTGGGATTAAATTGGTTGCCAGATTATGCGGTGCGCCCATTACCCAACAGCCAGTTAATGGAAATAACGGTAACTGATACCAATCCACTTCGGGCACAAGCGGTGGCGAATGAATTAGCCAATCAACTGATCTTACAGACGCCTGGCGGGTTGACTCAAGAAGATGCTGAACAGCATCAATTTATCCTGCAGCAGTTGGATCAGCTAAGGGAGAGAATCCTTGAAACGGATGAGGAGATCGCTGGATTGCGAGAGCAGTTATTAGATCAGGTCAGCGCCCGTGAAATTGCTGATACTCAGCAAGAGATACAGCTGTTAGAGACAAGACTGAATACGCTGCAGACAAATTATGCATCTTTGCTGGCAAGTTCTGGTCAGGAAGCCAGAAACACCTTGACGATTATCGAGAGTGCCAGGTTGCCTACGAATCCTATCAATCAGAATAGATCCATGGTAGTTCTGTTGTCCACTGGAATCGCTGTCTTGATTGCTGTAGCTGGAGCTTATGTTCTTAATTATCTGGATGACACATTGAAAGGGAAAGAAGAAATCGCAAAGTTCTTGAACTTACCTGTGCTTGGGCAATTCTTCGAAGTGCCAGATGGTGCCAATAACGGGGTTTATGTAGACAAGCAACCACGCTCTCCCTTTGCCGAGGCTTTTCGATCTTTGAGAATAAATCTAGAATATATGAATGTAGATAAACCCTTGAAATCGATTCTGGTCACCAGTGCGAATGTAGATGAGGGAAAAAGTACTGTAGCCTCAAACCTGGCGGTTAGTCTTGCTCAAGGTGGAAAGAAAGTCATCTTAGTGGATGCCGACCTACGTAAACCGAGCATACATCGAAAGTTTGACATCCATAATGGAAAGGGTTTAAGCGACATGATCGCAGGGGGTGCCGATATTCGTGAGATTATTACCCGTTGGAACAGCAACCTCTTTATCATACCTGCAGGACATTTACCAGCAACCACCACAGATCTACTTGGATCACCCCGCATGGCTTATTTATTAGAACGTATGAAGCATATTGCCGATGTGGTCATTATCGATTCGCCAGCCTTTGTAGTGCCAGATGCGGCAATTCTTGCGCCAAAGGTTGATGGGGTAATATTCTTAGTCCGTTCCGGATTCACACGAAAAGCATCTGCAAATGCCGCTATGGAACAGTTAAGGCAAATAAGTTCCAGAATGCTTGGTGTTGTTATTAACAGGATCTCTAAAAGTCAAATGGTTTATGGAGGCTATTACTCATCATATCAATATTCTCCATACTCTGAGGAAAAAGGTGACGTATCTGGAAATGGTCATGGGACGGTGTTCAACAAACTGAGTAATAAATGGAACATAATCCCTTTCGCTTCTAATAATAAGCAGGTTACAGACAATGATGTTGAAGAGACGACTGAGGTTGAAACCAAATAGATTCGATTTGATCCGTCAACCTTAGTAGATATCTGAAATAAGAGAATTCTAAATAGAAAAACCCCTTCCTGCTAATTTTGGAAGGGGTTTTTCTATTTTAATTCCTAAAACCATCTATACAGCATCTGCCTGCTTGTGCAGGACAGGCCTGAACTTATATCCATAGACCAGCATACCGCGTTCATCACCATCAGACCTCAAGCGGCGGGTGACCATCTCAACCGGTGTGCCGATATCCACTTTGTCGCTGCCCAGGTCGGTGAGCTGTGCGGTGACGATGGGTCCTTCCTCCAGTTTAACCAATGCAACCGTATAGGGCACATTTTCCTCATATCCAACTGGCGCATCGTAGATGGTGGTATGCGAATAAACTTCTCCGCGCCCGGTGAAATTATAGAGTGTCCGAGCCTCGCTGCCACAGTGATTGCAGATGTCCCTCGGTGGGAAGATTTTAGATTCGCAATGGGGGCAAACTTCCCCTACCAGGCTGTAACGTTGTTGTTTCAAACGCCAATGACGAGGTATCTCCATAGTAATGATCTCCTTACAGCATACGTTGTTCGTCAAGGTGCTGGCAGATGCACCTGCGATCATTAGTTTACCGGTTTGAAACTATCAAACACTATCAAATTAAAGATTTTCACTTGTTTTTTGGTGGATTGCTATCTTCACCATGGATTATGTTTGTATTTTGACGAATCAATATTGTTGTTATTCACCTTTGTTGTATGCATAGAGCGTCCATTTTACTTACTTCATAGCCAGTTTGCCTCTCATCCTGCTGTAGGTGGCATAATCGATTTCTGTTCGTCTGGCTATATAGTCATGCGTCTTGGGGGCTGACTCGCGACGTTTAAGAATAGCGTTGGTGACCTGTAAGTCAAAAGCATCTGACCCAGCCCCAGATCCGAACGAGACCATCAAGATGCGATCCCCGGGTTCAGCCACATCCAGGATGGCAGTCAAGCCGATAATGGCTGCTCCTGCGTAAGTATTCCCGATCACCGGTACCAGAAGCCCGGTGGCGATCTGCTCCTGACTGAATCCCAGCATGCCCGCCACCCGTTGGGGGAACTTTGTGTTCGGTTGGTGGAAGACAGCATAACGGTAATCGGCAGGGGTAGTGCCCAAGCCGCTCATCAAAGCCTCCCCAGCTTTAGTGAA
>JACUUU010000042.1 GCA_014859065.1 Anaerolineales bacterium | reverse complement strand
GAGCAATCCGCCATCTGGAGAAAGATCGGGTGGTTATTTTAGGTGGTGGAACAGGAAATCCCTACTTTTCAACAGACACCGCTGCAGCCTTGCGAGCTATGGAGATCGATGCTGATGTCCTCATCAAAGCAACCAAGGTGGACGGTGTATACGACAAGGACCCGCTCACCAATGTAGATGCCGTCCGTTTCGAGCAACTTTCGTACATGGAGACTATTAACCGGCGTCTGGATATAATGGACAGCACCGCTATCTCCCTATGCATGGATAATAATTTACCCATATTGGTCATCAACCTGTGGAAACCAGATGATTTACGCCGAGCGCTTTTTGGTGAAAAAGTTGGTACTTTGGTATCCAGCTCGTAAACCCGGGTTAATTTCTGCGAGGAATTTTCCCCTTTCCTCTCCGTGAATTTTCGAGTATCCTATATAGGAGTCAATTTGCGCTTAGTACTTTGAATTTAGTTTGACTAATTGGACTGGTGCAAAATGATTTCACATGGGGTGGGCAAGACTCCCCGTGGTTCTCGGTTAGTCTTCTTTCAAAAGCAAATGTTGTTTGGAGGCAGCAATGCTCAAAGACGTATATAAAGAGACTGAAACCCGGATGGGAGGTGCGATACAAGCCTTAGAAGAAGACCTTGCTGGCATTCGAACTGGACGTGCAACGCCGGCACTTATCGAACGTCTTCCAGTGGAATATTTTGGAGTGCCGACTCCCCTTATCCAGCTGGCCAGTATTGGTGTGCCTGAACCAAGGTCACTTTTGATCCGTCCCTTTGATACTTCCACCTTACGAAGTATTGAAAGAGCTATCCAGACTTCTGATTTAGGGTTGACCCCTTCTAATGATGGGAAGACGATCCGACTCAACCTGCCGCCGCTCACGGAAGAACGCAGGCGTGACTTGGTTAAATTGGTTCACAACCGTGTTGAAGAAGCTCGGGTGGCAATTCGTAATATTCGTAGAGATAATAACAAAGACTTGCGCGAGTTCGAAAACGAAAAGATGATCTCCGAAGACGAGCGGAAACGCGGCGAGGATGAGATTCAGAAAATTACTGATCGCTATATAGAGGAGATCAATGGTATTGGAGACCGCAAGGAGAAGGAAATCCTAGAAGTCTGATCGTATGAAAGATGAACACAGGAATGGATAAGGATTTCCACAGTGCTGTGCCCACCCATATTGCTATCATCATGGATGGCAATGGGCGCTGGGCGTTATCCCGCGGCTTGCCACGTCTGGCTGGTCACCGCGCTGGCACCGAAAATTTGCGCCGGGTGATCGAAGCATGTGCAGAATTTGGTATCAAGTATTTGACTATCTATGCTTTCTCGACCGAAAACTGGGGTCGACCGCTAGAAGAAGTCCAGGGGTTATTACGTATACTTGAAGACGTAATCGACCGAGAGCTTCAAGAACTCCATGATCAAGGAGTTCAGTTACGCCACATTGGTCGTCTAGATGGGTTAAAACCCGCCTTGAGAAAGAAAGTTCTTGAGGCGATTGAATTCACAAAACACAACACCCGGCTTATTCTCAATGTGGCCTTCAATTATGGTGGCAGAGATGAAATTGTTTGCGCTATTCAGCGCCTAATAAAGGATGGTGTTGCAGCCGAGGAGATAACCGACGCGTTAGTTAGTCAATATCTATTTACGGCTGGGGTGCCTGATCCGGACCTGATTATCCGTACCTCTGGTGAATTGCGTGGGAGTAACTTCTTGATATGGCAGGGGGCATATTCAGAATGGTATTTTACACCCACCTATTGGCCGGATTTCGACAAAGAGGAGTTGAGCCGGGCATTAGAAGAATTCAGGCAGCGCGAACGGCGCTATGGCCGAGTCTCTCAATCGCTTTAAGATCAGGCTTCTTCATGTTCGTTAAACGTCTTGTAGTAGCGATTGTCCTGGTTCCAACCGGAGTGCTGCTAATCTATGTGGGCGGTGTAATTTTCACCGCCTTTGTTGGTGTTATTTTAGCCCTTGCAGCCTGGGAGTTCAGTCATCTCTTTAAGGTCACTGGTTTGCGACCTGCCAGTTTTCTTGTGGTGGGGGGAAGTTTAACCCTCTTCATCGGCCGGGCAATAGATGGTTTTGAAAGCGCTCCTTTACTCATCACTCTCCTTTTTCTCATCTGCATGATTTACCACCTTGTTCAATTTGAACGTGGTTTGCCCCATTCAGGCACAGATTTTTCGATTACTTTAGGTGGGGCAATCTATATTGGCTGGTTAGGGGCATATTTTGTGTCTTTGCGGCAGCTTCCAGATGGCATGTGGTGGTTATTGTTGGTATTACCGGCAGTTTGGTTGGCAGATTCGGGTGCTTATTCGATTGGGCGTGCATTTGGTAAACGCCCGCTGAGCCAGAGATTAAGCCCCAAAAAGACCTGGGAGGGATACTTTGGGGGCATCTTGTTTGGAACATTAGGCGGAGCACTGCTCGCCTGGCTGTGGAGTTTTGCTCTTGAACCAGGTTCGGGGATGAGCCCATGGGCAGGTGCTGTGCTTGGTTTAGTTCTAGCTGTACTCACCCCGCTTGGAGATTTGGGCGAAAGCATGTTCAAGCGACAAGCTGGGGTTAAAGATTCGAGCAATCTTATCCCCGGACATGGGGGTGCCCTCGATCGGATTGATTCGTGGCTGTGGGCAGCGCCTATTGGTTATTACATCATTTTTTACTTTATACTGTAGCTAAGATTGACATCTAATTTCTCCCGTGGTATTATCCCATTGATAAATTAATAGCCCCATACGGCACTCTTATCCAGAGAGGTGGAGGGACCGGCCCTACGAAGCCTCGGCAACCAAGTAAGGTATTCCACTATGGTGCCAATTCCGGCAGACGGATGTTCTGGAAGATGAGAGGGCAGCCGCTTACTTGGTACTTTGCCCTTTCGTCCTGAAGGGGCAATTTCATTTTGGAGGTGATTGTGTGAATACTACTTTTATGAATTCTCCCAGTTTAATGTTTACCTCAGAGTCGGTGACCGAAGGTCATCCCGATAAAATCTGTGACCAGCTGAGTGATGCAGTGTTAGATGCCTGCCTGGAACAAGATCCACTCTCACGGGTGGCCTGTGAGGTGGCGGTCAAAACGGGGTTTGTAGTGTTCCTCGGAGAAGTAACTACCAGAGCTAATATTAATTATGATGAGCTGGCGCGCAACCTGATCGTTGACTTGGGTTATGACGACAGTGCTAAAGGATTCGATGGGAACACTTGTGGGGTTTTGGTTGCGATTGCTAAACAATCGGGAGACATTGCCGCTGGTGTAAATCACTCGCTCGAAACCAGGACTGGTAATATCACCGATGAAGAAATCAATAGCATTGGTGCGGGTGATCAAGGGATGATGTTTGGTTATGCCTGTAATGAGACCCCCGAATTGATCCCCATGCCTATATATTTAGCCCACAAACTCACCCGTAAGCTCAGCGAAGTTCGCAAGAATGGGACTCTTCCCTGGCTTCGACCAGATGGAAAGAGCCAGGTAACCATCGAATACAGTTTTGGCAGACCAAAACGGGTGGATACTGTTTTGATCAGCACCCAACATGCCCCCGAAATATCCCCGGAAGACCTTCGCCAGGCAATAGTTGAACATGTCATCAAGCCAGTTTTGCCAGCTGACATGGTTGATGATTTTATGAAGATCTATACGAATCCAACCGGCCGTTTTGTCATCGGTGGTCCAATGGGTGATTCAGGTTTAACGGGTCGAAAAATCATCGTTGATACTTATGGAGGTATGGGTCGCCATGGTGGTGGTTGTTTCAGTGGTAAAGATCCTACGAAAGTCGACCGTTCAGGAGCATACGCAGCTCGCTGGGCAGCGAAAAATGTAGTCGCTGCTGGTCTGGCTGACCGCTGTGAGATCCAGGTGGCTTACGCCATCGGTGTAGCCCATCCTTTGAGTGTCAATGTCGAAACCTTTGGTACCGGTTTTGTCCCCGATGAACAAATCGCTGATTTAGTCAATCGATTCTTCGATTTGCGCCCCGGAGCGATCATCCGTGACCTTGATTTACGCCGCCCAATCTACCGTCAGGTTGCCTCCTATGGTCATTTTGGGCGCGAGGATTTAGATGTGTCCTGGGAGAGAACTGATAAAGCACAGCAGCTGCGAGACGCAGCAGGGATCGTTCAATCTGTTCCTATTCCTGGAGACTAAATTATCCTAAGGCCATTCCAGGCCGTGTTTTTCCAGCAGGGCGGTATCGTTCAGGATTTGATGGCTGAGCCCATCTGCGACGATACTGCCCTCGTCCATAATGACGGTACGGGAGAACAATGCGCGTACCATCAACAGATCGTGGGTAGACACCAACATCGTTAATGGCAAACTGCCCAACAAGCGGATCAGGTTTCGGCGAGCGCGGGGGTCTAAACCGCTGGTTGGTTCATCTAACACCAATATCTCTGGTTTCATAGAAAGCACAGTCGCGATGGCAATCCGTTTTTTCTCACCGGTGCTGAGATGGTGAGACAACCTTTTCTCGTATGTGGACATACCAACTTGACTGAGTGCCAGTCGGACGCGTTGAATGACTTCATCCTCTAAATACCCCATATGGAGCGGGCCGAATGCTACGTCTTCGAATACAGTTGGCGAAAAAAGCTGGTCGTCGGGGTTCTGAAAGACCAATCCAACTTTCGCCCGGATTAAAGGAAGGTTGGCTTTTGTCATTGACAAAGAACTTACGGTGAGTTTCCCGTTCCCGTTGAGTATTCCATTCAAATGCAGCAAGAGCGTGCTTTTCCCGGCGCCATTCGGTCCCACTAAGGCTACCTTCTCTCCAGGGTAAATCTGCAAAGAAGCCCCTTGTAGAGCTTTGTTTCCATCAGGATAAGTGAAGGAAAGGTTATCGATAGAAATAATCGCTCGCGCCTTTTCTGGTTTTCGGATATCTGGTTGATCTGAAATGGCTTTAGGACTATGAGTGATTTGCATAAGGCAATTCTCTCTCAATAAGTGTATCTAGCTAATAATTGAAGTGAAATCAACAAAACTAGAGTCAAAAACCCGATGAGCCAATCCAATCGTCTCATCTTGTGAGGGTTTATAGTCAGCAGCTGACCCTGGAAGCCGCGTGCCAGCATGGCGGAGTAGATTCTTTCGCTGCGGTCGTAACTGCGCAGGAATAGCTGTCCTGCCATATTACCTGCGACCCGAGCCCGCCATAAAAGCGGTGTGCTTCCACCATCCTGGAGATAAGCGCTGCGAGCATTTCGAGCACGTAGTAAACGGATGACCTCGTTAGTCAAAACGAACAGGTACCGGTACATGAAGGATATAACTGCCACCAATGGAGCAGGGACTCGCAAGTGGCGCAATGAATGGATAAGATCGGGGAAGGGGGTGGTTGCTGTCAGCAGGATAGCCATCTGCACTGAAAGCCAGCTGCGCAGCATGACGCTGGCGAAGCGCAGTATGCCAGCGTCAGTTCCCACGAACTGCCTGGAGCCGATTTCAAGTGCAAAAATGGGTTGTCCCGGAAGGGCAAACACTGACGAAAGAGCTGCCAATGCAAAGGGTATGGCAATGAAGGATCGTTTGATGACATATCCCCATCCCAGCCCAGAGAGGCTGCTGATTGATAGGATAAACCCCCATGAGAATGCAAATGCCAACCAGGCGCCATCCGGCATTAAGACATTCGAGAGGATAAACAGGAAGGTTATCACCACCTTTATCCGCGGATCGAGTTGGTGTACCAAGCTCATTCTGAAGCTATAACGATCATATAGATCTACGTGCATTGGTCTGTCACCAGGACACTAAAAAGCTGATTTAGGATTCTTTTTTCTGAAAATATTGTTTTGCAGTTGTCCAGGACATTTGGTTAAATTCCCTGGAATTATTTATCTGGTCCGATTTCGAGGTTTGGGGTTTATCGATTTCCAGTTTCTGCTTTGACCGGTCGCCGGATTAATCTGAAATAGATAATCGTTATTGTCGCCACAACGAGCGTGCCGATGATCCCTGATAGTATGATCGACAAAGCGTTCTCGCCTAAGATAGTAATTGTGTAATCAGGAAAGATCTCGTATGGTGCGCCTCTGCCGCGCTCCAAGAAACCTAAATTCATTGCCACTCTTTCAAAGCCATCTGGATTGACAGAAGCCAGAGGCGCTAATAAGACCACAATGGCGCTGATAGCTAAGCCTCCAATTACCCAACCCAGACCGCCCTTGGGTTGAGCACCTTGAGCAGCAATCAGGTAAGGTCGCACCTTCATGATGAAGCCCACAGCTGCTATAGTGATTAGCGCTTCACCGATGCCGATCAATGCATGTACTCCCAACATGGCTGGTACCACGAGGGTTAGTAAGGCTGTACCACTGAGCCATAACTGCAGAGAAGCTGCCAGCGCACCAGCGATCACCGAGAGCCAGGCAGCGATACCAGCAGCGGTAAGCTGCGCTCCCCGCCTCTTTGAAACGACACCGCGAAATAACCCATATCCGATAATGACCGGCAGGAAGCCCATATTGAACATATTGGCGCCCATCACCAGCAGACCGCCGTCTTGGAATAACAAAGCTTGCACCGCGATTACGCTGGTCATGACCAGGATCGCGCCCCAAGGTCCCAAGGTAATTGCTGCCAACACCCCTCCCATTAAATGACCAGAGGTGCCCCCGGCGATGGGGAAATTGATCATTTGAGCCGCGAAGATAAAAGCTGCCATGATCCCCATCAAGGGGATCTGGCGTTCACCCAACTCATTCTGAGTGCGTTTTGAGGCGATCAGGATGAGGATACCGCTAACAGCCCAGAATAAAACTGAGATCGGTAGGCTGATCAAACCATCGGGAACATGCAGAGCTTGTGGTTTTAAAAGGGAGGTAAAGTGAAGCATATTATCCTCCTGGAAAACGGTCAGGGTTGTTATTTTCTTGACACTTCGAGCAGAGGCCAAAAAAAGTCATGTGAGTAGAATCGATTAGAAATCCTGTTTTCTTCTGGAGCTCTTGATAAAGTGCCTGCAACATAGCATGTTCAATTTCGGGAGATTTGCCACACTTGCGACAAATCAGATGGTGGTGATCGCGTTCGGCAATTTCATAGACCAGCTGTCCACTGCCTACGTGAGCTTCTAGTGCCAAACCTTGTTCGGAGAGGAAACTTAAAGTCCGGTATACAGTAGCTTCAGTCATCCCTGGTGTTATTTTCCCGGCTTGATGGTAGATTTCTGTAGGGGTTAAGTGATCTTCGCTGGCATGTAAAATTTGAAGGATTGATAATCTTTGAGGTGTCAGACGGAATCCTTTGTCGCGCAGACGAGAAAGGTTATATTCGCTGCATGTCATCTTAAGTGTCCCTTTATTGAAAGTTTTATCAATAACGAAAATTATATATTAATGGGATGAAAATCGCAAGTATATTAAGATTAAACAAAAACACCCCATTTTCAGGGGTATGTTTGTTATGATTCTGTGGTCCTGGAAACCTTTATAACCGGATAGGATCAGTTCCCATCCAGATGTGGTTTAAGTTTATCAGTGATCCGGTCTTTAGGCTGGTAGCCGGTCAATCGTTCCTTGGTTTCGCCATTAATAAAGAGCATTAAGGTTGGGACACCCATCACCTGATAATTAATCGCGAGCTGGGGGCTGGTATCGACATCCAGTCTGACCACCTTTAGATGTTCCGCCCAGTCCTTGGCGATCTGTTCGACAATGGGCTCGATCATTTTGCAGGGACCGCACCAAACGGCAGAAAAATCTACGAGCACTGGTTTTTGAGCAGAGAGTACTTCGTCCTGGAAGGTCTCTTCGGTCACTTCGAGAACGTTTGCCATTTTACCTCCTGGGATTTTGTCATATATAGCATAATGATAGTAATCAGGATATGGATAAAAGTCAAGGGCAGTCATGCTGTTATGGGAAAACTGAATAATCGTTGACGAGAATGTATGAGCGTGATAGAATTTTTTTGCTGGGCGCGTAGCTCAACGGTAGAGCAGTGGCCTTTTAAGCCATTGGTTGCACGTTCGAATCGTGTCGCGCCCACCAATTTCCCACTTAGACCCTGTTTTAATGCCAGAATTGCGTCGCACTATTATTAGGGGATATTTCAAACCCGGCGAAAAAATTGACATATTGAAACTGGCCGAGCACTACAAGTCTAGCATCACCCCAGTTCGCGATGCGCTTCGCATGCTAAGTCAGGAGGGGCTGGTTACCATCAAGCCCCGCTCGGGTTACTTCGTCAGCCAAATCACGGTCCGCCAACTATGTGACCTATTCGAGGTACGAGAAATTCTCGAAGCGGCTGCTATCCAGAGGGCTGCAAAGCGAATTACACTTGAGCAGATTGAGCAATTGAACCATGACTACACCGGCTACGTTGATGAGTTCTATGACCGTTACATCGATGAGAATCGACGTTTCCATTGCCTGATTGCCAAGGCTTCTGGTAACCAGGAGCTGGAGCAAATGTTGGGTCGCGTGCATGATCAGTTGGCACGTTTCATATTCCTGGTCTTTCTTCACACTGACAAGACTCAGGAGCAGACTCACGCTCGCATCATCGAGGCGCTCCGCGAGCGCGATGCGGAAACTGCGTTGGAAGCTATGCTTGACGAGATTCGCAACACCCGTGATGTTGTCTTAGCCCAAGTTATGGAGAAACAGGGTGCTTTTTGGCAAATTAGAGACCTAGAAACAGGTAAACGGCAGACCTTGGAGGTTTGAGATGACGAAAGTTCATTCGGAACATCGGTCTTTAACTTTGAATCTCAGGGCATGAACGTATGACCCCCAATGTGCTCATTATTCTCGTTCCTACCTTCTTTTTTAGGTCTTTCGCATTTCACACATTTAACCTCGCAAGCTCACGGCAGGAGATTCTAAGCTATGGAAGACTTATTATGGGAAATCGCTTCGAATTTGTATAATGGCGAAGACAAAGAGGTAGCTGGTCTGGTCCGGGAGGCATTGGACAACGGGATAGCCCCCCAGGAGATCCTGTCCGCTGGCTTGATTGCCGGAATGGACAAAGTAGGCAAGGACTTTAAGTCGGGTGTGCTGTTTGTGCCTGAAGTATTAAGAACAGCCCGCGCCATGCTTGCTGGTATGGAGATTCTACGTCCATTGCTAGCGCAAAGTGATGCAGCCTTTAGCGTAAACAAGTGCATCATAGGTACTGTCAAAGGTGACCTACACGATATTGGCAAGAATCTGGTCAAGATAATGTTAGAGAGCGCAGGGTTTGAGATGGTCGACCTGGGAACGGATGTAGGCCACGAGGCTTTCGTGGCAGCAGTTCGTCAACATCACCCCGAGCTCTTAGGCATGAGTGCTCTGCTGACGACGACGATGGGCCATATGATAGCCACTATCGAAGCTCTAGCCGCGTCAGGGTTGCGGGACTCGGTAAAGATTATGATCGGCGGTGCGCCAGTGACAGCGGCTTTTGCCACGCAGATCGGGGCTGATGCCTATGCGCCTGACGCGGCTAGCGCCGTGGACATGGCCCGGAGCCTGGTCGGGTAGGCGAAGAAATGATCTGATGCATCTCGTCACTTCACTATATATATTACGATTGATCTTAGAAGCAGGCTCAAGTAATGTCAATTCAGGCGAAGTGCGAGATATCGCTGGTCAATGGAAAGGAGGTCCCCTTATACGATGTTTGCGGATCAGAACTTTGACGCTATTGACACCAGACAAAAGATTATTCCATTACCCTGTAGTAGTATCATAATGAAAACACAAAGGAGGCAGAAATGTTTAGCAAAGGATCAGCATTACTTAATCGTGTGATGGCTGCCATGTTGGTTGTGGTCTTGCTTGTAAGCTGTGCACCAGCAGTGGAGGTGGAGGAAACAAAACCAGTAGAGGTACTACCCACTTCCACCGAGACACCTGTGAGCAAAGGTGAGCTAAAAATAGCGAACTGGGGAGATATAAACACCTTGGATCCTTCTTATATGACAAGCACAGAGAGAGAGTTCACTATAATGAACTCCATATACAATGGGCTTGTTAAATATAAGGAGGGAACCTGGGAAGTCGTGCCAGATTTAGCCCTTAGGTGGGATATTTCAGAGAATAACACGGAAGTGACCTTCCATCTAAGGAGAGGTGTTCAGTTTCATAAAGGGTATGGGGAGCTGACTGCCGAAGATGTAAAATTCTCTTTCGAAAGAATTATTGATCCAGAGCAGGGATCTCCTGAGTCAGCATCATGGGCCGCCTTAGATCACGTAGAGATAATTGATGACTACACGGTTAAGCTTGTTCTTAAGATGCCGTCAGCTAGGCTCTTCACCTCAACTTTACCTCTAAATGCGGGGCTCATCGTTTCCAAGAAAGCTGTAGAGGAAATGGGGAAAGAAGACTTTGGTCTCAATCCTATAGGAACGGGGCAATATGAATTTGACCATTGGACTCCTGGGCAAGAGACAGTGCTTGTGGTGTTTAAGGATTACTGGGGAGAGCTACCAAAGATAGGAAAACTCATCTTTATCCCTATAGAAGAAATCGGAACTGTAGAATTGGCTCTTAGAGCAGGTGAGATCGATGTTGGTGGAATCTCCCTGTTGAGCATTGAGGCATTCCAAAATAATCCGGCCGTTGATGTATATCTGAAACCAGGCCTCAAGTATTGGTGGATAGGATTTACGGTGATTGTACCACCATTTGATAATTTGAAGGTTAGAGAAGCTATTAGGTATGCAATAGATGTTGATGGTATTCTTCTAGCAGCGTTTAATGGGGTCCCAGATAGAGCAAATACCATGTTCCCACCAGGGATGTTAGGTCGTTGGGATGATGCTCCAATATATGAACAGGACCTTGATAAAGCTGAAGCACTGCTTATAGAGGCTGGTTATCCAGACGGGGATGGGCTTGAAGTCACCTTCCTGATGTGGCCACAAGAAGAGAATAGGATCATAGGCGAAGTAGTTAAATCTCAGCTAGACAAGGTAGGAATAAATGTGTCAGTTGTGGTGCTGGAAGTTGGGGCATTCAATGAGGCAACGACATCAGGGAAAGACAACAACTTTCACATTTCCTTCTTTGCAACGACTGTGGATCCAGGATATGCTACTATGTGGTTTATTTGTGGTGAAACTTGGAATCTTAGTAAGTGGTGCAATCCAGAATATGACGATCTCTGGGAGCAGGCGGATGCAGAAATGGATCCCCAAAAGCGAGCGGACTTATATGTCGAGATGCAGAAAATAATCGACGAGGACGCGTGGGCAATTTGGCTTACTTATGATGTCGGGGCTGTTGTAATGCAAAAACATGTTAACCCGGGAGAACTCTTCCCAAATGGTCGACTGGCTCCTTGGCAGATGGAAGTGGAAGCCGACAAATGAATCTATTATATAGCTAGTCAAGAAGTTAGTTGTGGATGGAAGGAGACGTTCAGCCAGGTAACGTGCAATAGTCTAGGCTTGTTTTAGCGTCTCCTTTCTGAAAATTCATATTGGAAAAAGTTGCGAATATTAAAGAATTTATACATGAGTCTCTTGAAAGAAGGTGTTGATGACTCAAATAGTGGGTCAGGAATGCCATGATATGACCATCTTCCCTTGTCTTCTCCTGTCAATTTGGTCGTTTTTCGACTAAGGAAGGACGCCATCCGGATTTATCGGGCAAACCCTGTCTCATTTCATGG
The DNA here is from genome assembly GCA_014859065.1 of Anaerolineales bacterium. Lineage (GTDB taxonomy): Bacteria > Chloroflexota > Anaerolineae > Anaerolineales > UBA4823 > Kmv39. The sequence continues at coordinate 6,146 of JACUUU010000042.1, read as the reverse complement.
GACTCATACAGAATTGTATCCAATGTAGGTATATCGTGTTAATCTATTTCGTCAAACGCGTTCTCGGCATAATTCCAACGCTATTATTTGTATTACTCTTTTTATTCAGTCTGATCTACCTTCTGCCCGGAGATCCGGCATCAGTAATGCTTGGACCCAGGGCGACGCCTGCCATGGTTGAATCTTTGAATAAAAGGTTGGGCCTTGATCAACCTGTATATCTTCGGCTAGGATACTACATTTGGGGTATTATGCACGGGGACCTAGGTGAATCCGTTTGGTCAAGTCACTCAGTTTCTTCACTGATAATGTCAGCCTTACCCCACACAATAGTATTAACTATTTCCAGCATGGGATTAGCAGCCTTTCTCGGGATAATCTTGGGAGCCTTGACAGCGATCCATGGGAAAACCTTAATTGATCATTTGGGTACAGTACTCTCGCTGATAGCAGTTTCAGTACCGGATTATGTTGCAGCTTGTTTATTGTTGCTGGTTTTTGCGGTACATTTAGGCTTATTTCCGGTCTTAGGAGGGGGAGAAGTAGGAAACATTGTAGATCAGATACATCATCTGATCCTGCCGATTATAGCACTTGCACTGGGATGGTTGGGTTATATTGCTAGGCTAGTAAGAGATACTACACTTGAGATACTTGATATGGACTATATCAAGGTAATGAGATCGTTCGGCGCGCCTATGAAATACATCGCTTATAAATATGCTCTGAAGAATGCGATCATCCCCGTTGTTGCGACCATCGGTTTAGGAGTGGGTAAGCTGTTGGGAGGCGCTGTTTTTGTGGAGATGATCTTCAATCGACCGGGAATAGGGAAGTTAATTATTGATGCGGTCTTTGCCCGGGATTTGCCTGTGGTACAGGGAGGGGTCCTTGTAGCAGCGCTTCTATTTATCCTGGCTAATCTAGCCGCGGATCTTTCTTATGCTTACTTTGATCCGCGCATACGGTACGAATAAGGGAAAGATAAATGGAAGTGATGAAGGAAAAGTTCTCTTTTAAACTCTTGCGTAGATGGGATAGTTACAAGAGGAAATCTAGACCACGGATAAAAAATATTGCCCAAATAATTCGGGTAATCAAGCGTGAGCCTCGGGGAAAAATCGGTGTTTCCATAATTTTAGTAATATTGATATGCGCTCTTTTCTCTCCTTGGATTGCGCCGATTGATCCAAACGAACAAGATATCGCGAATCGCTTTGCAGATCCTTCGAAAGAGCATCTACTGGGAACCGATTATGTTGGCAGGGATATCTTATCTAGGCTTATCTACGGAGCGAGAGTCGCTGCAGTTGTATCGATAGGCTCCGTAGGGATTGCAGTACTCATTGGACTCCCCCTTGGAGCAATTGCGGCTTTTAATGGCGGAATGGTTGACAATATAGTTATTCTGATATTCGATGTAATAAGGTCATTCCCATCGGTTATCATAATCTTAGTCCTAGCGGCTATCGTAGGACCATCTCTTCTTAATATTATCCTTATCTTGGCATTTACGTCCTTTCCTGCATACGGAAGGGTAGTAAGAGCCCAAACACTCTCTGTTAAGGAAGAGGAGTATATTATAGCAGCAAGATCTCTTGGTGCTACCACCGGCCGAATTCTCCTCAGTCACATCACTCCTAATATTCTGCCACCAATTATTGTGCTGGCTGGTATGGATCTGGCAGTCATGATCATGTGGGAATCGGCCCTCTCATTTTTGGGATTAGGCGTGCAGCCACCGACAGCCTCATGGGGTATTATGCTGAGACAAGGATACACATACATAGTGACTGCTCCTTTGATGATCATCTGGCCCGCGATCGTACTAATGACTACGATGTTAGGGTGCTCTCTGTTTGCTGAAACTCTACGGATGGCTCTCAATCCCAGGGAGCGTGAAGCAGGTGGATGAAATACTGTTAAGAGTGAGGGACTTGACCGTCGAGTATTCGACGCGCAGGGGGATTGGTCGAACTCTCGATAATGTAAGCCTTGATATCAGGGAAGGGGAGGTATTGGGCTTAGTTGGGGAGAGCGGTTGTGGCAAAACCACCTTGGGGCTCTCTATCATGAAGCTTCTACCGAGGTTTGGGAAGATAGTGCTTGGTGAGATTCTATTCAAAGGAAGGAATCTACTCGATCTCCCTGAGAGAATAATGAATAGGGAGATAAGGGGGAGAGAGATTGCAATGATTATCCAGGATCCCATGCATGCATTGAATCCTGTCTTCACGATTCGGACTCAGATAATCGATGTTTTGCGCTTTCACAACGATCGGCGATTAATCCCTCATGGGAAGGGAATTCAGCTCCGGAATGAAGCTGCCAAAATGCTGGAGGAGGTAGGAATCGCAGATCCCGCGGAAAGACTGACCGATTACCCATTTCAATTTAGTGGTGGGATGATCCAAAGGGTCATGTTCGCAATGGCGTTCAGCTGTTCTCCCTCCCTCTTGATTGCTGATGAGCCAACGACCGCGTTGGATGTTACTATCGAGGCACAGATCCTTGAGTTGTTAAAGAGCATGGTAAAGAGATATAGGGCTTCAGTCCTATATATTTCTCACGATCTAGGAGTGATCTCCGAGATAAGTGATCGAGTCGCTGTCATGTATGCTGGAAATATCGTGGAGTATGCTGACTCCACACCATTATTCGAAAACCCTGAGCATCCTTATACAGAAGCTCTGCTGCGGTGCGTCCCCGGAGCTGAGGCTCGGAGCAAGCGGCTTACTACAATTCCAGGGCGTGTGCCAGAACTCACCGAACGGCCCAAAGGATGTAAATTTCATCCGAGATGTCCGTATGTAAAGGAAATCTGCAAGGAAAGGCCACCGAAACTGTTGGAAATAGCTTCAAGACATTCAGTTGCCTGTTTCAGACATGAAATATGAAAAAGAAAAGGGATAGAGTACCTTTGGTACAAGTGCAGGGGTTGAAGACCTATTTTTACAAAGGGAGAGGGATACTATCTAAGGCGTTTGGCAAGGGTCTAAGGATTGTACATGCAGTGGACGATGTAAGCTTTACCATTGAGGAAGGGAAGAACTTCAGCTTGGTAGGGGAGACTGGTTGTGGAAAGAGCACCGTTGGTAGGAATATCCTGCGTTTGGTTGAGCCAACAGATGGCAAAATTCTCTTTGAGGGTCAAAGCTTATTAGAGTTCAGCAAAAGCGAAATGCAGAAGTTTAGGCGCAAGGCGCAGATAGTAATGCAAGATTCACTTTCCTCCCTTAATCCGCGGATGACAGCTGGGGAGATCATTGCGGAACCACTTAGGATCCATGGTATGAAAAAGTACGAAGAGGAGATTCAGGATGAGGTAGCTCGGTTTCTCGAAAAGGTGAGGTTGTCTAGCGAAGATGCCGATAAATACCCCCACGAATTTAGTGGAGGACAGGCTAGACGGATAGGAATAGCCAGAGCGCTGGTACTCCGCCCGCAATTCATCGTTGCTGATGAGCTCACATCCGGCTTGGATGTTTCTGTCGCGGCTGCAATTCTAGATTTAATGCAGGATTTGCAGGATGAATACAAGTTAACCTACTTCTGGATCTCACATGACCTTCATATGGTGAAGTATATAAGCGACAGCATTGCCATAATGTATTTGGGGAAGATTATAGAGATAGGCAAGGCACAGGTTATTTCAGAGGACCCTTTGCATCCATATAGTCAAGCACTTTTTTCGGCGATCCCTACCGTGAAACCTGGTCGAGAGACCAAGAAGATCATTCTAGTTGGAGAGATCCCCAGTCCCATCCACCCGCCCAGTGGCTGCCGCTTCAATACCCGCTGCCCACGCAAACTGGGCACTATCTGCGAGACGGACGAGCCGCCACGTCAGGATGCCAGCGACGGACATCTCATATCTTGCCACATCCCACTTGAGGAGCTACGCAAAGTGTAGGAATAGAGAAGAAAGATGGTCCAATTCACACGTATCATTTCAACTGTAGATTCACACACCGCCGGCGCCCCGACCCGCTTAGTGGTCAGCGGCTTGCCCTCCCTACCAGGTGCAACGATGGCGGAGAAATTGAATTATTCGCGCAACGAACTGGATGGCTTGCGCCGCCTACTGCTCCTCGAACCGCGAGGACGCCAGGATATGTACGGAGCACTCCTCACAACCCCCACTGACCCGGAGGCTGACTTCGGCTTGATCTTCATGAACACCCAGCAGTACACCACAATGTGTGGTCACGCGGTCATAGGGGCTGCGACGACCCTGGTGGAAACCGGCATGGTTGAGGCTGTCGAACCGGAGACAACTATGACATTCGATACTCCCGTAGGCTTGGTCCACATTCGGATACACATTGAGGGGGGCCGCGTGCGTGAGGTTTCATTCGACAACACGCCGGTATTCGCTTATCAACTTGACGCTCGCCTTTCGGTCCCAGGCCTGGGTAACGTGACGGCGGATATTGTCTACAGTGGTGGTTTTTTCGCGCTGGTCAAGTCCCAACAATCCGGGCTGGAACTTGTCCCCGCAAATGCAGAAGCCTTGATCAACTTGGGCATCCGCATTCGCGACGCGGCAAAATCCCAGCTATCTGTGCAACACCCGAATCTGCATTTCACGAATCTTATCGATTGTGTTGAGTTTTGCAGTCCTGCAAGGCGCCTGGCGGATGGCGCTCTGCACGCACGCAATACAGTAATTCTTGGCAACCGGACCGTAGACCGCTCTCCCTGTGGGACTGGCACCTGTGCCAGGATGGCCTTGCTGCACGCGAGGGGTGAATTGAAGTTGGGCGAGCGGTTCGTCAGTGAGAGTATCATCGGCACCCGTTTTATGGGCCACATAGTGGGAGAAACGCGCGTCGGCGAATATCCGGCTATCCTGCCACGGGTGGCGGGACGGGCTCACTTGACCGGTCTACACCAGTTTGTCCTTGATCATGATGATCCCTTTCCACAGGGTTTTTTCTTGACCGATTCGGATGCGAAGGGATAAGGAGACCTCCAATGATGAAAACCAGCTCTACAACTCAAATCACACCTCGATTACAAATACTGACCGAAGATCAGAAAGAGACACTGTTTCTGAGCGCATTGGAGGTGCTGGAAGGCACAGGGGTACGGGTGGACAACGATGAAGGAATGGAGTTGCTCAGCGGAGCGGGAGCGCGTGTGAGCCCGCAACGGTGCGTCCACATCCCTTCATATCTGGTGGAAGATGCACTGGCCAGCGCGCCTCGGAGCATTGCCATCTATAGTCGTGACGGCGAGCCGGCCGCGTGTGTATGCGGAAAGACGCCAGGTTGGGAGCCGTGCTTTGCGATGCGCTGCCGAATATGGACTTGGTTTCGTTCTCCTCGATCTATAGCGACGTTCCCGGCAACATCGCAATTCGTATTGGCCACAAGGAGACAGTCAAGAACTGCACCAAGCCTCTGATGCACGGCACGGGGGACTTCGCCAGCCTGAAGGCCATCGCTGAGATGGCAGCGATGGTGGTGGGCGGCTGGGAGGCGCTGGCCCGGCGGCCATACTATGTGCACTATGCAGAACCCTTCTCGCCGTTCATGCATACAGACGAAGGAGTCGCCAAGCTTCTCTTCTGTGTCGAGCACGGTATTCCGGTGATCTACACATCGATGACTATAGCCGGGAGTTCAGCTCCGGTGACTGCGGCTGGCAATTTGGTGGCCTGTATGGCCGAATCGCTGAGTGGGCTGGTGATCGCACAGTTGAAACGGCGCGGGGCGCCGTTCATCTTTGGCGGTGTGCCGACCATCATGGACATGAAGAGCATGCTGGTTTCCTACGGAGCACCGGAGTTAAGCCTGTGGGCGTCCGCGTTGACCGAGATGGCTCACTACTTGCATTTACCGATGTTCAGCACAGCAGGATGCACGGATGCCGTGGAGTTCGATCAACAAGCGGCGGCGGAATCGGCCATCTCCTGCCTGATGGCAACCTTGAGCGGCGCGAACTTGGTGCACGACGTGGGCTTCACTGAGGCAGCCAACTCCGCTTCGCTAGAGTTAATCGTTGCTACCGACGAGTTCATTAGCATGGTGGATTGCATTATGAAGGGGATCGAGATCACACCGGAGACGTTGGCCCTGGATGTGATTCCAGATCGCTGTGCTTATGGGATGGGTCAGCGGCAGTGAATACCATGACTGCAT
>JACUUU010000041.1 GCA_014859065.1 Anaerolineales bacterium | reverse complement strand
ATTGTCGCAACATGCGCTGAAGGACCTCTAGAACCTTGGTGTTCATTGAACCTTGGCAGGCACTTTGATCTCCCAGCAGCGGCTAAATTAAATCATCATCTAGAAGCCCTTCGCCTTCCCCCTCCCCCATGAGCGCAGTTTGCGAAATGGGGGAGGGCTGGGGTGGGGGCGCATTAACGCCTCGAGCCAACACTCAACCTGAAGCGGATAATCGCTCCAAATCATGAGTATAATAAAGATCCCTACCAGTTTCTTGGTATCAAACAAGAAATTTCCGGTAAGAATTATAGGAACACAACCCATGGCAGAATTAAAGACTAAACCTGGCAAGGAAAGCGTAGAGGATTTCCTCAACAGCATTGAAGATGAAAAGAAACGCCAGGATTCTTACATCATCCTGGATTTGATGAAACGAGCCACCCAAGCAGAGCCAAAAATGTGGGGAAGCATGGTTGGCTTTGGCAGCTACCGCTATAAATACGCCAGTGGACATTCAGGTGAGTGGTTCTTGACCGGCTTTGCCCCTCGAAAGAAGAACCTCACCCTCTACATCATGTCCGGATTTGATAATTACGAGACACTTTTGGGGAAATTGGGAAAATATAAAACCGGCAAAGCCTGCCTGTATATCAACAAGGTCGAAGATATCGATCTGAACGTGTTGAGCGAGCTGGTTGAACGCTCTGTGGAACACATGATCAAGACCAATCCTTAGGTTCTGGCAAATCGCTCTTTGGGTGCATGCAATCTCTCCCGTCACCTATCGCATTCGTTAGGCGGATGGATAAACGATTGCTAGTGGGTATGAAGTATCCTATAATTGGATGATAATATTCCTGGCAATTTGATTTCACCTCGGCAAAGGACACCCCATGACCTCACCCCCCAACCCTGAATCTCGAATTTCAAGCGATATCACCTTCATAGAGATGGACATGCGCCGGCTGCACTCGCAGGTGCGCCTGTCCTCTCTGCGTGACCGCGTCGAAGACCTGGAGACCAAAGCCAAAGGTTTCCCTCAACGCGTCGCCAATGCCCGTGCCCGTCACTACGCCTTCGAGAGCAACCTCGAAAACCGCGCCAAAGATTTCAGCAAACGCTGGACAACGATCCGCAATAACGTCCATGCTGAAATACGCCGGCAGGCACAACAGCTGGAGAAGGATATCGCCCCTATCGAAGCTCAACTCAGGCTGGTAGTAGCGCGCAAGGATAACCCTACCCAGGTGCAACCCCTGATCACCCGCCTAAAAGCGGATATCAAGAACCTGCAGGATAAAGCCACCGCCGCTGAACGCAGCATCACCGGAATGTTCGACCAGTTTCAAAGGGAAGCTAACGAACTGACCAAAAAACTGGAGCGTATTGAGTTCATGCTTACCGAGCTGGAACAAGCCAGCTTCTCGCTCCTGCCAACCGAAGGTGGGGTGCGCGCCATCCGGGCGACCTGGGTAAAATCGGACAAGCCCTCCAAAGACGATCCTAAGGGTATCCTGTTCATCACCGACCAACGCCTGATTTTCGAACGAAAGGAAGAAGTCGCCACCAAGAAAGTGCTGTTCATCACCACCGCCCGCCAAAAGGTGCAGGACATGCTCTTTGAAGCCCCCATCGGCTCGCTGGAAAACACCAGCCTCTCGCGTCACGGCACCATTAGAAAGCAGAACCACCTGGAGCTGCACTTTGGGAGCGGATCACCTTACCCGCTCGTCACCTTCGTTTTAAGCGGGCAGGATCCCCAGGAGTGGTTGGCGATGATCAATCGCGTCAACTCCGGCGACTTCGATAAGACGCGCGCCATCGAACTGGATGAAGAAGTGGTCGAAAGGGTAAAATCTGCCCCGACAGCCTGCCCCAACTGCAACGCCGCCATTAGCCAGAGGATCATGCGCGGCATGGACACCATCACCTGCCAATACTGCGGGAGTGTTATTCGACTCTAGAAATATAACTCACCCTCATCCCCAGCCCTTCTCCTACTGGGAGAAGGGTGTTTGTCAAAGTAGGTCAGGTTTCCGTACCTGACAATCAGTTCGTTGAAACCAAATCGCATTCAAGGTGTTTTTGGGGAGGTGTTTTAGAATTATTACTGCAAGTCTACACTTTCGTTTGCCAAGATGTTTTTGCAGCAGTATCAGAATGTGATGTTCGGTTGAAATTTCACATATATTACCTATCAGGTTGATCTATACACTTTTTTCAAATTATATGGCTGTCATTTGTAATGGATAGGCAAGATTTTGAAACGGGTACTAATAGAAACTAGGAAGTAATAGTTTCCAAGTATAATTAAATTTAGGTGAATACGATGAATGAGAAAAAACTATTGGAGCGAATAACTGTAAACCCGAGGATTATGGTTGGTAAGCCCGTGATCCAAGGTACCCGACTAACTGTTGAATACATTGTAGGGTTGCTTGCCCACGGTGCTACCGTGGACGAGATCTTACGAGAATATGAGGGGTTAACAGCAGAAGATATCCAGGCATGTTTATTATTTGCCACCAAGACCCTTCAAAGCACGGAATTTATGCCTCTGGTCAGCGAGACTTAATAAATGCGTTTCCTCGTAGATGAGTGTGCAGGTCCTGCAATTGCAGATTGGCTAAGAGGTCGTGAGCACGACATTTACAGCGTTTACAACCAGTCTCCAGGGATCAGTGATGATGATATTCTTAAGAAGGCGGTTAAAGAGCATCGAATTTTAATAACCTGTGATAAGGACTTTGGGGAGAAAATATACAGGGATAATTATCCGCATAGAGGGGTAATTCTGTTGAGATTGATTGATGAGCGTTCGTCCATGAAAATTGCAGCGCTTCAAAGGGTGCTGGATAAATACCCTGATCGTCTTGCCGGTAATTTCATTGTGGTATCAGAATCCAAGGTTAGAATATCCACCAAGAGATAATTTAGCCTTTATAATGGCAGCAACAATCCGATCCAATCATTCATACCCATATCCTTCACCCCTTCGAGATGAGTAAAATCCTCTTAGAAGCCAAAAACCTTAGCCGTGCTTACGGCGATTTCCAGGCTTTGAAACCCACCAATCTGGCGCTGCACGCCGGCGAACTGGTGGCTTTGACCGGTCCCAACGGATCGGGGAAAACAACATTGCTGCTGTGTTTGAGCGGCTTGCTGCGACCAACCACCGGTGAAGTCAGGGTGAGTGGGTTCGATCTGTATTCAGACGAGCCCCAGGCACGCCAACACCTGGCTTACGTGCCGGATGTGCCCGTCTTCTACCAGGAGCTGACCGCCTGGGAACACTTGCTGTTCGTGGGGAAGGCACACCACGTTTCCAATAATTTCGAAATTCAGGCTGAAAAACTGCTGCGAGAATTTGGATTATGGGAAGCCCGCAACCTTTTCCCCCACGCTTTTTCTCGTGGGATGCGGCTGAAGTTAGGTGTCATCCTGGCATTGGTGCGCTCATATTACGTGCTGCTCCTGGATGAACCCAGTTCAGCGCTGGATGTAGACAGCAGCGCTCATTTGTGTGAGAAACTGCAGACGCTGTCCACCTCCGGGATTGCAATACTGCTCACCACCCACGACCCACACTTTGCCCAACAACTCGACGCTCATCCATGGCAGATCAGAGATGGCAGCCTCCAAACGAATTGACCTGCAGACCACCTGGCTGGTGATGTCCCGCAAACTCCGAACCCAATTGGAGTTCTGGCTGCTCCTGGTTGATTACGACCGCGAAGCACGACCACTCAGCAACATACTCTACCAGGTTTACTTGTTCGTCTTCATGAGCCTCTGGGGGCTGGCGATGCTCACTCTCCTGGCAGATTTCGGCGGTCAAGCGTTGGCGGCCATCCCCCTTATTCCGGCCGAAACGAGCGCACTGGCGGTCGCGGCAGTCGCTTTCACCCTGTTCTTCTTGCTGGAATTATACGCAGCTACACAACGCAGCCCGTTGGTTTTCTCCGAAGCGGACGCCCACTTGCTTTGCCAGACCCCTCTAGATCGCCGGATCGTAGCTGTAATTTGGTTCTTGAGAGCCTGGATGTTCCGCGCCTTGATCATCTGGCCAGCCTCCATTATGATGGGTTATGCGCTGCTGGAAGCTCAATTTGGGGGTGAATTAGACATTGTCCATCTTCCACTCTACCTGCTCGCCGGGTTGCGAATGCTGGTTGTGGCTATCCCACTACATCTCGGGCTGCACAGCCTGGCATGGTCGTTGGGTACCTGGCGTTTACACGGGAATCAAGATTTACCGGCTTTACGCTGGTCAGCGCATCTCTTCGGGGTCTTTATGTTTGCCAGTTGCGTATGCACTACCCTTATCCCTGGTGCCAGCTCGCAAACCTGGTTGTGGCCCCTGGTCCTCCCCTTACAAGCCGGGTTGGGGACGACTCCCTTACCGCCGGGTATCGCTGTGTCTCTTTCATGGGCTGTGTTGGGGATATTTTCCTTGTGGATGCTGGCAAGTAGGATCAGTCTGGCGCGCGCCGCCCAGGAAACCAGCCTCCAGGAAGCGCTGCAAGCAGCCAAATGGACTATGGCTTTTGGTCTGGAGCAGGAGATCAAACAGCGCCAGCGGCTTGGATCTGGACGGAAACCCAGCCGCCTTCCGCTAAGACCAGGTCTTGCCGCATTGTTGTGGAGAAACGCCGTTCAGAGCCTGCGTTCATTCAGACTCAACCAAATCTTCTCCTGGGTGTGGATTTATGGATTAACCCTGGGAGTGCTCCTGGTACAGGATTGGTGGGTGCGCACCTTATTAATCGTTTTATGGCTTTACCTCCTGGGAAATCGGGCAGTCATCTATGTGAAAGCAGACCTGAAAAATTGGTGGCTGCTGCGCCAGCTGCCTTTCGCATTTCATCAAATCACCCTCACAAATGCCTTTCTACCCCTGATAGGCATAGGGCTGGCCGCCTCACTTGCCCTGTTGATGGCATTTCTGATGGGGATTAGGATTCACCCCCTGCTCCCTTGGCTTCTCCTTCCGGGCATTGTAGGGATTGCGCTGGCTGCTGGCTTGGACCTCGTCATACGGGCGAAGGCAGAACGGCTTACCGCAGGTTCACCTCCCCTTACAACCTTCCTCACAACCCTGATGGCTGCTCTCGCTTTAGGGATCCCTGGAGGTCTGGGCTGGCTGGCGCTCACCTATTTGCATTTCCCGATCTGGTTGGGAATTCTTATTGCCCTGGCAGTTAGCCTGGGGCTGGATTACGCGCTTTATCTCCTGGTGAGGAAGTTGTTCATCCAGATCCAATAATAGATAGGTCAAGAGTCTCTACTGCCCGTATTCTTCCAGATAGCGCCGGTGGGCGCGGGCGACCTCTTCGGGCGGGATCTCGTCCGGTTGACCGAGCTGCAGTGCGTAGAACACCGTGCGGGCTACATCCTCCACCATCACGGCCGCTTTCAAAGCCGACTCTGCATCCTTACCCATGGTGAAGACCCCGTGGTTCTTCAACAACACGGCCGGGCTGCTGCCCATCACACGCACCACCTCGCGCCCGATCTCATCGCCACCGATCCTGGCGTAACCCCCACAGGGGATCTCGCCCCCAAATTCATCGCAAATGGCAGTCAGGACGACCGGTATGGGCTTGCCGACCGCCGCGAAAGCTGTGGCGAAGGGAGAATGGGTGTGCACAATACCCCCAATCTTGGCGCGTTGGCGGTAGATGTAAAGGTGCGCAGCGGTGTCCGAAGAAGGTTTGTAATCCCCGATTATCACCTTCCCATCAAGATCGACCACCACCATGTGGTCGGGGGTGAGCTGCTCATAGCGCACCCCGCTGGCTTTGATCACCACCAAGCCGCTGTTCGGATCACGCCCGCTGATATTACCGCTGGTCCAGGAGACCAGGTTGTTGTGCGGCAGTTCCAGATGCAGGCGGCAGATTTCTTTTCGCAGGGCGTCTAACATGGCTATGCCTCCCGGTTGGCACGCTGCCTGGTCTCAGCGCGGATGTTCTTCAAGGTCTTCATCACATTGTTCTCACCCCTCCCAAATGTGTCATGCAAGCGCAGGTACTCACGGTACAAACGATCGTAAACCGGCTGGTTTTGTGGGTTAGGTTTGAAGGTATGCTCCTTCAAGCGCGCCATCGCCTGGCTGGCGGCGTAGATGGTATCATAGCCGCCCACCTCACTGCCGGCAGCTACCGCCCCAAACATTGCCGAACCCAGGGCAGGCGCCTGGTCGGAAGCGCTGACCTTGATCTCCCGCCCGCTAACGTCGGCGTAAATCTGCATCAGCAGGTGGTTCTTATCCGGCAGACCGCCGCACGCCACCAGCTCATCCACCGGCACACCATGATCTTGAAAAGCTTCCACGATCACACGCGTACCGAAGGCGGTGGCTTCGATCAAAGCCCGGTAAATCTCTTCCGGGCGCGTCGCCAGGGTTGCACCAATCAGCAGACCGGTTAAATCCACATCCACCAACACGCTGCGATTGCCGTTCCACCAATCCAACGCAAGCAGCCCGCTCTCACCAGGCAGCAGCCTGGTCGCTTTCTGCTCTAACAGTTGATGCAGGTCTACACCTTGAGCCTGCGCTTCACGTTCATAAGCTGCCGGGACACAATTCTCAACAAACCAGGCAAAGTGGTCGCCCACACAGGATTGTCCGGCTTCGTAACCAAAATAACCGGGGATGATGCCGTCCTCCACGTATCCACAGATACCCGGCACCAGGTGTTCCTCTTCGCCTAGAACCATGTGGCAGATGCTGGTGCCCATCACCATCACCATCCGCCCGGGTTCGGTGACCGTGACCGCCGGCACCGATACATGCGCATCGACATTGGCAATCGCCACTGCAGTGCCAGCTACCAATCCGGTCCACTCCGCTGCCTGGGGCGTCAAACCGCCAGCCCGGTCGCCAATCGGTATGATGTGGCGCATCATCTTCTCATCCACCACCCGTTCAAGGCGTGGGTCCAGGGCGGTGAAATATTCATTGGGTGGGAAACCCTCGCGCTTCGACCAGATCGCTTTATAACCGGCAGTGCACGAGTTGCGCGTCTCCACCCCCGTCAACTGCCACACAACCCAATCCGCCGCCTCGATCAACCGGTCCGCTGCCTGGTAAATGTGGGGCGCTTCGTCCAGGATTTGCAGCGTCTTGGAGAAAAACCATTCCGACGAAATCTTATCGCCGTAGCGCTGCAACCAGGGCTGCCCCATCTCTCTGGCGGTGGCGTTGATCTTGTCCGCCTCGGGCTGGGCGGCGTGATGCTTCCACAGCTTCACCCAGGCATGCGGTTGGGAACGAAATTCAGGCAGCATGCACAATGGGGTGCCGTCCGCCTTCACCGGCAGCATGGTACAGGCAGTGAAATCGATACCGATGCCGATCACATCTTCAGCGGGCACTCCCGTTTCTGCCAAAACCTGCGGGATGGTCCTTTGGAATGTGCGGATATAATCCTGCGGGTCCTGCAGAGCCCAGTCTGGTTCCAGGGGAACTCTCTGCCCCTCAACCGGTAGTGCTTCATCGATCACCCCGTTCTGGTATGCGTAAACTGCTGTGGCAACCTCGCGGCCAGTAGCAACCTCGACCAATACAGCCCGCCCTGATTCTGTGCCAAAATCCACACCGATAGCGTATTTTTTACTTTCCATGGGTATCTCCTCTACATCACGATCAATATCAACGCTTCTGCTGCCAGGCAGCTGCCTGTGCTGGTCTTCACCTTCATCCCGCTGTTCGGCAGCTAACAATTATGGATTAACGATTACCTTATTGCCGCTGCGCTGCCGGGCGACCCGGAAAGCCTCTTCGCTTTGTTCCAGGGGAAACCGGTGGCTGACCAACGCCCGTAAATTAACCTGCCCGGTCGTGACCAGGCGCATGGCGCGCGGGTAGGTATGTTTCATCCGCCGGCACAGCAGGATGGATAATCCCTTGCGCCGAGCAGTAGCTGCATTGAAGGTGGTCTTATTATCCGCCGGAATACCAACCAGTACTACTCGCCCACCGGGAAGAGCACTCTCGACAGCAGCCTCCACTGCTGGGTTCTCGCCGGCAGCTTCAAAAGCTACTTCAACCCCACGCTGACCGTTGGCTGCTGTAACCCGGGCAGCTTCCTCGCCACCATCCACCTGAAATACCCGCGTTGCCCCCAATTCAAGTGCTAATTGCAGGCGGTGTTGGTGCTCATCGGTCGCGAATATCCGGCTTGCGCCTGCGGCGCGTGCCGCCTGAACGATCAGCAGCCCAATCGGACCGCAGCCGAAGACCCCTACATCTACCCCGGGGCGCACCTTACCTAAATCGACCGCGTGGATCGCCACCCCCAATGGTTCCAAAAGGGCAGCCTCTTCATCATTAATCTCATCCGGCACACGATGAAGGCAGCGGTCAGGCCAGGACACCAACTGGCGTAACCCTCCATCAATCTGGCCGTGTCCGGCAAACAGCAGCCGTTCGCACAAGTTGGGATGCCCCTTCAGGCAGAATTCACAATTCTGGCAGGGAACAGCCGGGTCGACCGCCACGCGTATCCCCGGCGGCAGCTGCCGGCTCCCCGGCTTGCCAGGACCGTTCTCCACCACCACTCCGCCGAACTCATGACCCAGCACCAGGGGATGCTCCAGGACGGCATCCCCGATTTCCCCCTCTTCCAACCACAGCAGGTCTGACCCGCATAATCCAACCGCTGACACCTTTACGATACTCTCGCCGGGTGCAGGCTGCGGCTCAGACTCCGTTTGAATGCGTAAATCCTGGCTTCCAAATAATCGCGCTGTTAACATGTTTTACCTCAGGTAACCTGGCTGAGATTGGATAATTTCAATAAAAGCCAGCATATTCTCGAGGGGAACATCGCCCTCTACATCATGGGCTGGTGCGAAAATGTAGCTGCCCTGGCTGCCTAACTCCAGCAGCCGCATCGTCTCCCGGCGTACATCCTCCACGCTTCCATAGGGCAGAATTCTCTGGGTAGAAAGCCCACCATGGAAGGTCATCCTGCGGTGGTATTGTCCCATCAACGAGTAGATATCCATGACTTCGGGCTGGAAGGGGTTGAAACAATTGACCCCAATATCGATCAAATCATCGAACAGCTCGTCGACATCACCGCAAGAATGGATAAAGACGTACTTTCCCGCCGCCCGCACAACGGCGTACATGCGCGCCAGAACCGGACGCAAGAAAGTCCTCCACAACTTGGGTCCCATCTGCAAACCACGCTGCTGACCCCAGTCATCCCCAAAATAGACCGCATCGATGTCGTATTGTAAAGCCCGCTCAACCTGCGCAATATTATAATCGGCAATCGAATTGAGCAGCTGGTGGACGAATTCCGGGTGGTCGTAGAAATCCATCAACAAGTTCTGCATCCCCCGCAGGGTCCAGGCACGTTCATACAGGGAGAAACCGATCTGGAACAGGCGGAAGCGGTCTGGGTAGCGCTCGATGCGCTCGGGGATATCACTGAAAAAGCGTTCATCGAGAGGATCGGGGAACTGGTAACCGCGCAGAGTAGGTTTTTCCAGGACGCAACCGCTCACATTGCCGATATCCTTGTCAATGCTGCGATCCCAGATTACACCAAACACATCCTGCACCAGATCATCCTGGAGCGGCTCGAAAAAACCGATATCGCTGCCCAATTTAAGCAAGTGGTTCTGCAGGGCAGTTTCCACATCAACCCCATTGAAATGTTCTTGCAGTTTCTGGCGAGCTTCGAGGGTGAAGCCGCATGACCAGGGAACATAAGCTGGTCTCCCACCAGATAATACCGCCAGGACAACCTCTCGCTTCGTCATCACCTCAATCAACCACCAATATGTCCGGTCTCTCTATCTCGATACCACCAACAGTGACACGGATCGCAGGCCAATCGGGGATCGCGGTGAGCACCTGGTTACGATCCTCACCCACCAGGATGGTGTCCTCCGACTTGACACCGCTGATGGTCGGATTCCAGGCATAGGCTTGCCCCGAAAATACTTGCTGTTTAGATCCTGGTGTGGCTAAACCTTCGCGCGGCTCGTAGCCGGCTGGACCTCCCTGGTGGTGCTGCCTCCATTCTTCCGCAAAGCCAGTCCGTTGGTAAGCTAACTGCCCTTCCTTAAAAATCTCTCCCCATTTACGACCAGGCTTGGTCGCATGGATCAAGATCGCGTCGACCTCAGCCACCGCTCCCATTTTCAAGCGCAGATCTGGGGGTAATTTACCGAAGTGCACCAGGCGGGTAATGGAACTCACCAACCCGTGACGCCGCCCACACAAAACCAGCATGGCATACTTCTGTAATTGTTTGTGGGTTGGCAGAGGGTGGCGGAAATGGAAAATGCGTTCATCGCTGGCTATCAGGTTGACAATCGGGTTTACTCCGCGCTTCTGTGTTTCCAGGGACAACCGGGCAGCGATTTCGAACTCGCTCATCCCTGGGTGAATTGCCAGTATCGCTGCCCGCATAGCTTCGGCGCAGTCGCCGGCCAGCGACCCCATCCGCTCCCTCTCCTGCGGGCTCAGCCGAGAGCGCAAGCTGCTGATCTCAGCCGACAGGTCCTGCCCGCCGCGCGCAGAGCCATCCACACCCCATGCCAGGCCAGCAAGCAGATCTTCCACCTGCGAATGCTGCTGATACCAGGGGCTGATACAGAACTCCCAACCCTGATCCAGCAGCTGTTCTTCCTGTTCAAGGCGCGGCGCTTCGATATTATCGCTGATCAAATAACGCCCGCTGGGGGTCAGCAGCAAGCTGGCAGCCCCATCGCTGGAAGCGGTGTTGATGTATGATGCTGCCCCGCAGGTCGCCCAGGCGAAGCTGCTCGCCCTCCTGAGCCAGACTGCCTGCAAGTTATTGCTTTCCAGCAGAGATTGGATGGCAGCCAGCTTGCTTTCAAATTCGAGCAGCAGAATTTCCATCGCCAGGATCACTCGCGGATTGAACTCGCCCGCACGACCAATTCAGGGGGTAGCCAGATCGTCTGGGGTTCGCCAGAGGGCTCATTCTTGTGGTGGGATTCGATCATACGCACCAGCTCGCTCACCGAAATCCCACCTAAATCGATCAGGTTTTGACGTACCGTGGTTAGCCGCGGGTAATAATAAGCTGCCTCCGGGATATCATCGAAACCTACCAGTGCCAGGTCTTGCGGTACACGCATTCCCTGCTGGTAAGCAAACGTGAGCGCGCCTAGCGCCATTTGATCGTTGCTGGCAAATATGGCTTCAACCTGGGGGAACTGAGTCAGCAAGCTGCGCATAGCTTGCTCCCCACTGGCTGCTGACCAATCCCCATGCGCGATCTGGTGCTCAGCGGCGGGCAGTCCGGCCTCTTTCAAGGTATCCTGCCAGCCAGCCAGTCTCTGACGGGCTTCCCACCAGTTCATCGGTCCAGTTATATGTCCAATATGACGGTATCCCTGTTCTATCAAATGCCTGGCAGCCAGTTCTCCACCCAGGCGATTGTCCACAGAGACAGTCGTCAGGCGTGGATTGGGCGCCATGCTCAGGTAGATTATCGGGGCCGGGATCTCGGGAGTCTTGCGCTGCAGCCAATTGCGGTTATCACCTATCTCAGGTACCGCCCAGATTATGCCATCTACCTGACGAGAAAGCAGGCGGTTGAGCAGCTGCTCGACATCTACCGCATCTGGATGGTGGAGCAGGTCAAGCAGCAGGGAATAACCTAAAGTACGAGCTTGCTTTTCAATCCCGATCACGGTGTTGGATGGACCGTAGTAATCCAATCCGGTAGCGACCACCCCCAGTGAATAACTGCGCCGGTGGATCAAGCTGCGAGCGATTACGTTCGGACGATAGCCCATATCGTTGATGATCTGCTGGACTCTCAGGCGCGTCTCGGGGGCTACATCCGGGCGATCGTTGATCACCCGAGATACCGTTTGCGCTGAAACGCCCGCCTTGCGGGCTACCTGTAAAATGGTTACATGTTTGCTGGCGACCATTGCTGATTATCCATTTTCACCCGGCAGGCTTGAGGTCGTCGGGTAAGGTGTGTTTTTTATTGTATCGATCATTGCCCAAAAATTCTCCATGGGCGTGTCCAATTGGACGTGGTGGGTTGGACCAACGATCAAACCACCCCCTTGCCCCAAGGTGTTTATACGGGTTAGAACCTCCGCCCGCACTTCTTCAGGGCTGCCAAATGGCAAGGTGTACTGCTCGTCGATCGAACCCCAATAGCACAACCGCTCTTTGAATTCTAATTTCAACCTGGCAGCATCTAAACAAGCCGGCTGAACCGGGTTGAGCACATCGACCCCGATTTCTATTAGTTCGGGGATAATGGGATAGATCATCCCATCTGAATGGTAGGCAACCTTCAATTTGGGATTGATAGACTTGATCTCAGAGATGAAATTCGCCATGCGCGGCTTGAGGAATTTGCGCCAATGAGCGGGTGAGATGAGCAGGGAGTCTTGGGTGCCCACATCATCACCAATCCAGATCATATCCACCCCCATTTCGACCAGTTTCCTGGCGGCAGCCAGGTGGTAGCGGTAGGGAATCTCCAACAGGTTTTCTGCCAGATCCGGGTTTAGGATAAAATCGCCCAAAAGTCGTTCGTAACCCCGCAGCGCCCAGGCACATTCGAAAATGGTGGTGACGGTCACCCCGACGATCCAGTAGTGATCCTGAAAGGTATCCAGCACCCAGACAGCCTCTTTATAAAGGTCTGGTCGCATGGGATCAGGTGGGTGATAGGAAGAGATGGCGGCTTCATCCGCCAGCGGGTTGCCAACGATCTCGGTGTAAATGCCCTCTCCGAAGGGGGTCTGGTATTTCACCGGGCGCCAATGGATGCCCCATTCGTCGGTGTATTCACCACTTTCCTGGTAGTATGAATTCGCCCAACCTACCGAGGTCAGCAGCATATCCTCACCCAAGGCACGTTCCAGCTCGTAGGTATTCCCTCCGCCGTGGGGATTGTGCAGTTGGTCTGAGCTGATGTGCATTTCCGCGCGCAGGCGTGCTGCGAACTCCGGCGTGAAGCTGACCTGCATCGGACAGCGATCCGGCAGTTGATGGTTGAGAGCTGCCTGCACACGTTGGCGTGGTTTCATCATTCCCTTCCCGGATAAACTTTCACCAGGGCACCTTTAGTGGTATTTCCCGTATTCCAGGACAGTATCATAAGCAGCTACGATATTCTGGGGGGGCACAAACGCCTGAATGTTATGGATCGGGGCGAACACGAAACCACCTCCCGGCGCCAGGTCGTCGATACGGCGCTTCACCTCTGCCACCACCTCATCCGGGCTGCCAAAGGGCAAGACCTGCTGGGTATCGACTCCCCCACCCCAAAATACGATGTCTTTGCCATACTCCGCCTTTAACTTGCGCGTGTCCATGCCGCGCGCCGACACCTGCACCGGGTTGAGGATGTCGAAACCGATCTCGATCAGATCAGGGACCAGATCGAAGGCTGCCCCACAGCCGTGAAAGAAAATCTTGGCATCGGTTTTTTGCTTGATTGCCTCCACCAGGCGCCGTTGTTTGGGTTTGACCATCCTGCGGTAGAGCTGCGGGTTGATCATCCAACCGCTTTGGGTGTTTACATCGTCCCAATAAGTGAACACCTGGATGTACTGCCCGACTTCATCCAGGTAATTATTGCAGGATTCGATATAGATATCGGTGATACCCTCCATCAGGCGGTCGGCAAACTTTGGCTCACTCACCATCGCCATGAGGAAGTTTTCCAGGCCAATGGTGCGCGCCGGCTGTTCAAAAATACCGCCACCAATCACCGCGCTGCCCACCAGGGCATAGTCAGTGTTCTCGTACAAATAGCGCGCCTGATCTTTGAGCTGCAGGATATATTCTTGTGGGTCAGGTCTCGGCCAATTGTATTCCTGCAGCGCTTCCAGGGTGAATTCTTTGATGGGGAAATCCACCCAATCGAAATACAACCCACCATCCTTAGGCATATGCAGTTTGGATCCCCAACGGTCGATAAAGGCGTAGTATTCACCCTCCTCAAAGACCTGCAGACCAGGTGCGGTAGCAGACGGCAGCTGCACCATGCGGAAATCTACCTCGAAACGCTCCAGCAGCGCTTCATCCAGGTAAGGCAGCTGTTGAACGTAATCCAGCATCCTGATCTCTTCTACCGGCATGTGCAGGTAGTGTTTGAGGTCTGTGTAAGCGCGCCTGGTAATCGAGGAGACGATTGTAGCTCCCAGATCAATCGGGATGCGGTCGCCTTCCTGGTGGTTCAACGCTGCCTCCACGCGCTGACGAGAATTCATACCACCTCTCCGTTATGATGGTACACATCCCAACCCAGGTATTTTTCGAACGCTTCGTGCACCGCTTCCGCCACCAAGGACAGGTTGATCGCTACGTGATGTTCAAAGCCGTTCTCACAGATGTAGCGCAGCAGCTTCTGCATCTGGGGGATATGCACGACCCCATAACCACCGAAGGTCTTCAGCGGATCATTGGTCAGCTCTCCCTCTCCCAGATAAGCCAGAATGCGCCCATTGACATCATCAGTCGATACCCGGCAGTAGGAGAAAGGCTCCGGGCGCACCCGCCCGACGACCGTGCCGTAGGTGTTCTCCGCGCCTACCGTACCGGCGATGATTGCCTGGTAATCCATCACGGGGATATCCTCTGCGGCGATGGTCTCATCCACGAAGACCTCTTTAGGCAGGTTTGAACAATGGAAAATCACCGCTTTATCTGCATCGTCGCCGTAGTTGTTGTTCCAATCAACGATCGCGCTGGGTTTCCCAGATGCGAGCGCCAGGGTGTACATTCCCACTACCCCGGCAATATCGGTTTCACAGGCAGATGGCAGCATCCGGTTGCTCATCATGCTCATAAACGTACATGGAACGACCCCGTAGAACTCCTGCATGGATGTCCAGCATTGGATGGCGCTGGCAGAGAGCTGGTTCTCTTCCATCCAGGTGTTGATCACCGCGCCTAACTTAGCCATCTTCTCCAGGGATGCGGAGGGGATGTCTTTAATAGGCACATAAGCTTTTATTTCTGCCAGCATAGCGCGGTAAGCCGGGTCATCTTCTTTCAAGCGGTTTGCCCGTCCAAACACCTCTGAAAGGTCCAGGGTCTCCACCGAAATACCAGAAAATTCTAATAATTTCTCACTGAAACGCACCGTGTTGAAAGCTGCGGGCCGTGCCCCAATCGCGCCGATGCGGGCGTTGCGCAGCCCACTCACCACCCGGCAGATAGCTGAGAACTTCTCCAGATCGCGCTTGAAGCTCTCCGAATCAGGGTTGACGGTGTGGTTTTCGGTCAGCGAAAAGGGGATACCGTACTGCACCAGGTTGTTGCAGGCAGACATTTTCCCACAAAACGAGTCGCGCCGGTTTGCCAGATCCATCGACCCGACCTGGTCTGGGAAAGCCTGGATGAGCACGGGGACATTCAGGTCCGCCCAACGCAGTGTGTTGGCAATAGCACGCTCATCGCCGAAGTTTGGCAAGGTCACCAACACGCCATCAATTTCGGAACGGTGCTGGCTGAACAGGTCAGCGCACTTGCGCGCATCGGAGAGACTCTCGACGCTGCCAAATTTTGTGTCTTCCGGCGAGAGCGCAACTGTCTGGATGCCTTGGTCGGCTAATGCCTCCAGGACGACTGTTCGCCCGGCCTCACATAAATGGTCGGGGAAAAAACCCCGATTTCCAACGATCACACCCAGGGTAAGGGGTTGGTGTTTTTCTGCCATGCTATCCTCACATCTTGTTGTTGTAACAAATCAATCACTCACATTAATTGAGCTTGCGATTTAAGACCGTCTGGATGGAGACCGAGATCACGATGATCAAACCGTAGATCAACTGTGTCCAGAATCCCGACATCCCAACTGAAACAATACCGGCTTCGATAGCGCCGATGATAAATGCAGCCACGAATGTGCCGAAAATGGTGCCCGTACCTCCAAACACAGAAGTGCCACCTAGAAAAACCGAAGCCAGGGTGTTAAGCAGGGAGCCACCTCCTAATGTTGGCCAAAAGTAGTTGACTTCTAAACTTGAAAGCATACCTGCAAAGGCCGCTGCGAGCCCGACGATGGCAAACACCATAATTTTGCGGCTGTTCACATTAATGCCCATCAAGCGCGCGCTTTCCACGTTGTCGCCGATCAGGTAAACATGCGCTCCCGAGCGGGTGCGGTTCAAAAAGAACCACACTAGAATGGCAATGACGATTGTCCAGATCATTTGGGCGGGGATACCGGTGCCACGACCCACCATGATGTTATACAGGAATGTGTCTTTAACTGGGACGAGCGAGGTACCAGTCCCTCCCATGATCACCAGCACCACCCCGCGCCAGAAGAACTGAGTCCCGATGGTGGCAACCAAAGAGGGGATACCCAGCTTGACCACGATGACCCCGTTCAGGATGCCGGCGAACAATCCAGCAGCCAGCGCGCCAAAAAATGCCAACCAGTGATTGCCAGTGTTCACCAGTATCAACGCGAATACCGTCATGCCCCAAGCCATGATGGAGGGGAAAGAAAGATCGATCTCACCTGAGATAATCACCAGCGTGAGGGGGATAGCCATGATAGCGAAGAAGGGCGTCGATGACATGAACGCCTGGTAGATCAAGGGAGATAGGAAGGTTCTTGGCGCTCCAAACACGAATAATATCCAGATAATGAACCCAACCGCAACGATACCGATTTTCAGACCATGCCGGCGCGCCCATTTTGCCAGGCCAACCTGTCTGGATTTCGGTGTGGACACTTTCTTATCCGCTTCAATCTGTGCATTCATAGCGTTTACTCCTCCACCTTGCTCAGATCGATATCCACATCATTAGCGGCTGTAAGGCTGCCAGTATGCGCCACAAGGTAAAGGCGTTCGATCAATTCTTCCAGGGTCAGGTCGCCCTTCAGGAATTGACCGGCTACACGCCCACGATCCAGCACTACAATACGGTCGGCAACCGGGTAAACATGGAAAATGTTGTGGTCGATGAAGATGCACGATTTACCAGCCTTCTTGACATTACCAACGAAATCCAGCACCTTCTTGGTCTCAGAAAGTGATAGCCCCATGGTCGGCTCATCCAGGATGATCAATTCAGCATGGAAATACAAGGCGCGCGTGATCGCCACACCCTGCCTCTCACCACCTGACATGGTGCGGATGGCGGTATCCGGAGTGACCGCGGTGGAGGTGAAACCCATCATCTGGGTCATCAACTTCTCAGTTTCTGCTCTCATCCTGCGGATATCTAATGCGCCAAAGCGGTTGGTCAGTTCACGACCCATAAAAATATTGCGCCAGATGGTTTGCAGTTCAGCCAAAGCTCTTTCCTGGTAAACCGTCTCAACCCCTAATTTGCGCGCTTTTGCTACGGTCAGGTTCTCGACAAGTTCACCTTTCCAATACATCTTTCCACCCGCATCGGGTTGGTGGAAACCCGTAATAATTTTTATCAGGGTGGATTTTCCAGCCCCGTTATCACCCAGCAAACCAACAACTTCCGCTTTACCTACCTCAAAATCGACATCCTGTAAGGATTTAACTTCACCAAATGACTTGGAAATATTAACCATTCTTATCAGGGGGTCCATAAGATGACCTCTTTCGCTTTAAATCTATTTATTACCATCCTGATTCTAGTAAGCGGTGCTGGCCAACCATTTAACCTGGAGACCTGGCACCGCTTACCAGTCCATGCAGAGGTTTATATCCTTTTAGCGTATTTCTCTTTCAGCCAATGGTGCCAGGAACTCGATGTTTTCCTGTGTAGCAAAACCGGCACCAGTATCGATGTGCAGACCAGCAAAACCATAAACTTGGGTCAGGCAGATCTGCAGTATGGGCAGGTAGCCTTGTAGCCAGGGTTGTTGGTCGATCACCAGCTTCGTCCAACCACCACGGATTGCTTCTACGGA
>JACUUU010000392.1 GCA_014859065.1 Anaerolineales bacterium | reverse complement strand
CCTCTCAATGTTTGTCTAGTTGCCCGTAAACCGATCCAAACCACCAGGCTGGTCATGATCAAGGTGATAATGCTGTAAGCGGAACCCAAGCCCCAATTTGATGAGACAATGAAACGGTTGTAGATCATCTCGGTTACCCATAGGTTATTTTTTCCACCAACAAGAACAGGAATGAGATAATTTCCGACACTCAGCATGAACACCAAGATACAACCAGCAGTTACCCCTGGGAGACTGAATGGAAAAATCACATGCCGTAAAGTCGAAAAATATCCCGCGCCTAAATCTTGGGCTGCATGGATCTGATCGTCCGGTAAACCTTCAAGGCTGCTGTATATTGGAAAGATCATCACCAACATGGAAGAATATACGAAAACAATGAAAAGTGCCTGGTTCGAATAAAGGAATTCTACAGGTGTTTGCATAACACCTAAAACATTTACCAACAGGTAATTCAGAGTGCCTGTTTCTCTCAGGATATTCATCCAGGCATACACCCGCACCAATTCACTGATGTAGAATGGCAGTGCAATCAGGATCAATAAGAATACTTTTGATGAACCTTTGAGAATTTTGGCTACGAAGAATGCAGTGGGGTAAGCTACCAGTAGAGTCAAAAAGGTGTTAATTATAGAAAACGTGATGGTACGGTAGAAAACCCGCACAAATATTAAGCTTGGGTCTTGGAAGGGGGCAAGGTAATTTCCATAGAAAATTCCGCCATCAACAAAACTGGTTTGCCCTTTTCTCATAAATGAAAGTAGAAGCAGGCGAAGATGGGGAAAAATCAACAATAGCAGAAGCCACAAGAGCAACGGAATTAGGGGAAGAATGAATTCCCAGGGTATCCTGGATTTCCTCTTGATTCGGGTAGTCTTGGCTCGAAGCGCATCAGTAGCCATACAACCAAACTCCTCAGTGATTTTTGTTCTTTAACACGGCTATTAATTAGGGAAACAATAGACATCCCGCGTGGTCCAAGCGACAAATACTTTTTCACCGCTAACGGGTTGGGGTACATCTGTGGTTCGGGTAATCAGGACCATGACCCTGTTCCCACTTTCAAGGTCGACGAGAGCTCTGATCACAGCGCCATCAAAGATGACATCCTGGATAATACCAGGTATTCGATTTTCTAAGGTTGAACTCTGATCATCGATGGAAAGCAATTGCATTTTTTCTGGGCGAATATAATTAATGATTTCTGATCCGACTCTGATATTGGGAAGTACTGGGCTGTTGATCTCAAAGCCATTGAATTTTACTTTAACAGAATGATCATTGATCGATGATACGATGCCTGGAATGGCATTGTTTTCACCTACAAAAGAAGCAACAAACCCATCAACAGGGTGGCTGTATAGTTCATCCGGCGGTCCGATCTGCAAGATGCGACCGTTGTTCATGACAGCAATTTGGTCGCTCATCACCAACGCTTCGCTTTGGTCATGGGTAATATATATAAATGTAGTGCCTACTTGGTGCTGCAATAGTTTGAGTTGAATCTTCATCTGTTCCCGCAATTTTAAATCCAGAGCGCCGAGAGGTTCGTCCAATAGCAAAACAGTTGGATCAAGAACCAGGCAGCGGGCAATGGCAACCCTTTGTTGCTGCCCACCTGATAATTGAGATGGTTTTCGGTCACCCAGCCCGGATAGACCAACCTTGTTCAGGATCGTTTCTACTCTTTTACGGCGATCTCTCTTAGGTACACGCGCCATTCTGAGACCAAAAGCAACGTTGTCTGTTACAGTCATTAATGGAAAAAGAGCCAGTTGCTGGAAAACCATGTTCACCCGCCGGTGGTTGGGTGGTATACCATTGACTCTCTCACCGTCAATAAAAACATCACCTGTGTCCGGCTCCTCAAACCCGGCGATAATTTTCAATGTCGTCGTTTTTCCGCATCCGCTTGGTCCCAGAATAGAGAAAAATGAACCCCTCGGTACCTGGAACGAAACGTTTTCCACCGCTTTCAACTCACCGAAGCTCTTGTTGATATTAACCAATTCGACATCGATTGTATCTTGCATAGTTGACTTCCCAATAATTGTGTATTAAAAATATCGCGGGTGTAAGTCTCATCCGCTTGAAGATTGCAAAGTCTAGATTAATTTAGGGTGATATGAAGGAGAGGGATAACAGGTTATTTTTATCCCTCTCCTTCGCTAGCTATTGATATTCAATTATTCGCCAACGGCAGCTCGTAATCGTTCTTCTATCTCGGAGTTGATCTCTTCAAGCTCAGGGGTTAACGCTGGATACCAATTGATGTTATCTATGGCTTCAGTGGGGAAGGTCTCGTTTATCAATGCTGCTTGGGTAGCATCTAAGTAATCGGCAGAACCGTCTATCGCAGACAGGAAACCTCCTCCGGAGATGACCATTCCAGCAACCTCAGGTCGGTAATTGAACTCGATGAATGCGTATGCCAGGTCAATATTCTCCGCCCCAGAGGGGAGCGTGAATGTGTCTATCCAACCTAATGCACCCTCTTTCGGTGCTATAGCTTTAATGTTGGGGTTTTCCATGCTGAGCACCCATCCAGTACCATCCCATCCTTTGCCAATCCAGACTTCTTCTGATAAGAACAGATCAATGTTTTCTTGGCGTGTGGTCCAATAAGCTTTGATATTACTCTTACAATCGATCATATATTCAAGAGTATCTTCAAGGATCTCACGCCACTTAACTGGATCATCAACATTGGCAAACAGGTCATGACCCAGCGCATAGGATGCTGCAACAATCCCAGGATAGCGATATCGGTGAGTTACCCGACCTTCGTATTTGGGATCACAGAACTGAGCATAGGAGTTTACCTCCTCATCGACCAAGGCCGTGTTGACGATCAAAACCGAAGTTCCCCAGGTAAACGGAATGGAATAATATTCTGTACCTACGGTGGACATTTCCTTAACCGCTTGGACCATCGATGGTACAGCGGTGGAGAAGTTTGGAATCCGG
>JACUUU010000391.1 GCA_014859065.1 Anaerolineales bacterium | reverse complement strand
ACCGCGTCCGAGCCTCGTAAGGCCGACAGCGCCCAAGCCATCGTCGATGCTATGCCCTATATGCGCTCGTTCTATATCATTCCTCGTCATCAGGAATGGGACTCGGTCTTTTGGGAAGCATATCAGGATTTGTTGTTCCATGGCCAAGGAACTGCGGAGGAATTAGCTCCAGAAACTCGCGCTGAACTCGAGGCTTTACTCCCATAAACCAAACGATTGACAGGAGGGCGAAGTTTCATGAAACTTCGCCCTCTCTATAACCTACCTTTTCTGAAGGAGGTAATACAATGCAGGTTTCAGCTTGGGAAAGCTATTATCCAACTCTTCTGCGTTGGCTGTTTACCGGCGGCACCATCCTGAGCCTCATAGTCTTGCTAAATTGGGGGCTACAAAAGCTGGGAGTAAAGCGAGAAACGGCAAATGGGTATGCCTTAGTCTTCCCAATGATTTTAGGCCTGTTAATATGGAACATCTATCCATTTGCCTATTCGTTTTATTTGAGTTTTACCGAATATAACATTTTTCAACCGCCTGAGTGGATTGGCTTAGAAAACTATAGGCGCATTTTCACAGCAGACAGAAACTTCTATCCTTCGCTTCGTCTGACCCTGTTATATGCTGCCCTTAGTGTTCCTCTCGGTACACTAGGGGCGCTTGCAGTAGCTTTGGTGTTGAATCAGAAAGTCAAGGGAATCGGTGTTTGGCGGACCATCTATTATCTGCCAGCTGTACTACCAGCGGCAGCTGTTGCGCTGCTCTGGCGTTGGATGTTCAGTCCATCCAGAGGCTTAATCAACTTTTTCCTGCAACCCTTTTACAGATTATTCAACTTGGAACCACTGCAATGGTTCACTGACCCCAAGCTAGTCTTACCTTCTTTTGTGATCATGGGTATGTGGGGAATATTTGGGGCTAATGCCGTCATCCTACTGGCTGGGTTAAAGAACATCCCCACGCACCTATATGAAGCAGCTGAACTAGACAGTGCCAATCGGTGGCAGCAGTTTACGAATATCACCATCCCGATGTTGAGCTCAACGATGTTTTACACCGTAGTTACAGGTGTAATCGGTTCTTTGCAAATCTTTACCCAAGCCCTATTCATTGCTACACCGCGAGCGGCAGGGTCATTCATCAATGTATTAATCTACACTGAAGCGTTCAGCTTCCGGCATATGGGCTATGCATCTGCCCTGTCGTGGATCTTAATGTCGATCATAATAGTGCTCACCATGTTGATCTTCCGTTCATCGACGCTATGGGTCTATTATGAAAGTGGTAAAGGATAGGAGATTGTATATGACCATTACCATAGAAGGTACAAGGGTTAAGAAAACCAGTTACACGGGTGGGGTTAATCTTCGCCATATAATTAGTAAAGCGACTATCTACCTGCTCCTGGCTGTGATTTCTTTGTTTGTGCTGATCCCTTTTGCGTATATGTTATCCACATCTCTAAAATTAGAGAATCAGCTCTTCGTCTATCCCGTCCGTTGGATTCCAGATCCAATCGTGTGGAAAAATTATTGGCAGGCTTTCCACGAGCTGGGCCGGATTGCCCCTGGTTTGTCTTTCTTGCGCATTATCGGCAATACTTTATTCATAACTGTGCTTGCTATGGTTGCAGAAGTGGTAGCAGTAACCCTGGTGGCGTATGGGTTTTCCCGCTTCCGATTCCCTGGCCGCAACACGCTTTTCTCGATCATGCTGGCGACCATGATGCTGCCCGGGATCATTACATTAATCCCCACCTTTCTGATCTGGCGCAGTCTGGACCTGATCGATACCTATGATCCACTGGTCTTGGGAGCCTGGTTTGGTGGCGGAGCCTGGGCAGTTTTTTTGCTACGCCAGTTCATGCTCAACATCCCTAAAGATTATGAGGATGCTGCGGTGATCGACGGGGCAAATACCTTTCAGATTTACTATCAGATCATATTGCCCTTGATCAAGCCAGCTTTGTTAGCGTTAGGAGTAATGATCTTCCAGGGAAACTGGAATAATTTCATGGGTCCTTTAATCTATTTAAACACTACTCTTAAGTTCCCAATGGTTGTAGCACTCAAGTTTTTCCAGGAGTCAATCTCCAAAGAAGCCCCGAAATGGCATTACATGATGGCTATGTCAACCGTCATGGCAGCCCCCATCCTTTTACTTTACTTCTTTGCACAGCGATATTTTATCGAAGGATTAACAATCGGTGGAGTTAAGGGCTGAACCTTGGGCAATAATATGAGACTCACAAGGTTCCTATTCTGCCCCCATCTTTTCGTGACCTTGATGATCGCCAGTTTGACGCTGTCAGCATGCGCGCCATCCGGCGCACTAGATACAACCGAGTCCCCAACATTAGGCACATCGACAGCTAATTCTATCCCTCCAGTTGAGCATACTCTTCAGGATGGTTTGGTGAACCTGGCTCATCTTCAGCATCTTACAGAAGTTGTCGAATGGGATGGACAAAGGATTGCCATCGTTCACATTTACTCCGAAGCGCCGGAGTATGATTGGATTGATGCTTCCGGCGAAGGGATTAGCGCAGTGGATGATGTAGCTCGGGCAGCGCTGGTTTATCTGGCATTTTACGAGCGCACTGGTGACCTGTATGCCCTGGAACTAGCTCGTTACTGCCTCAATTTCGTCCTGTACCTTCAAGCAAGTGATGGAGAGTATTACAACTTCGTCTACGACCGGCAAGGAACCATCAACCAAAGTGGGCGCACCAGTTACAAGTCCTGGGGCTGGTGGGCAGCTCGCGGCCAGTGGGCACTGGCAGCCGGGCTGCCAGTCTTTCGCAATGTGGACCCTGAGTATGCACAAAAGCTGCAGCAGGCTTATTTGGCCGGCGAGCAGGCGTTACGCAACGCGATTGGTCCGGTTGGAGTCTACGACGAGATTCACGGCGTAAAGATTCCTGCCTGGCTGATTAATGGCGGTTCGGATGTATCGGCGCTGGTGCTGCTCGGAC
>JACUUU010000390.1 GCA_014859065.1 Anaerolineales bacterium | reverse complement strand
AGAAGCATTATAATGCCTTTAATGATAGGAACAACCCGTTGCTTTCACGTCATGGACGAAATAGGCATACAAATCCATCTGATATAATTAGAAAAATGGGAATATGTGAACAATACATAAGAGAAATTCCAAATGATATCAAGCCCATATGAGGATTATTATGCACCCTAAGACATTTCGATACGACCGGTTAGTAAAAAGTGAAGACCTCAACCACCATCGCACGCTGTTTGCTGGGCGTTGTGCGGAATGGTTTGTTGAAGCAGGCTTTATAGCCATCGCGAGCATGTTGCCTGCAAGCAGTATTGTGTGCTTGAAAATTCATGGCTTGTCCTTTACCCAGCCTTTAAAGTCTGGTGATATTGCATGCTTTGAGAGTAAAGTTGTCTATACTGGTAATTCTTCCTTGCGAGTCTATGTTACATTGCACAACAATAACAAAGAAGATCTAATTGTGGAAGGTTTCATCACATTTGTGCATGTAAATGATGACGGGCACGCGCAACCCCACGGTATCAAACTTGAGCTTTCCGATCCACATGATATCGAGCTCAATCAGCGTGCAGCAGAATTGCGCTGAATTTCCAGCCGCGTCTAAGATCCGTAATCTCCATGCCTGGTCACGACTAATCAGAGCGATGAGTATGAGAGCCAAGCAAGACAAATCTATGCGTTCCTCACTGATAGCTCACATTGTTTCCGCATTAGGATTTTCACCGATTTCAGCAAATACACATCTGGGTCAAAGATAAGCCATATTTTAAGAAAATCATTTGTAAAATTTCTTGTTTTTGAACTATACTATATATGGTTTAACAACTTTCACTCTCTATCTCTACTGAAAAGGAGTAGACATGAAACGCTTTACTTATATTTTTATTGCCCTATTCGTGATCGCCAGCATGGCGCTGGCAGGCTGCGGACCAAGGGAAGCCGAGTTGGGAACTGAGGAGAATCCCATCATTTGGGCGCTGGTACCCTCTGGAGAAACCGATACCGTTCTGACAGGCTTCCAGCGTGTCGCGGATATCCTCTTCGAGGAGACCGGACTTGTGCTTGAACCTTTTGTGGCCACCGAATATGCCGGTGTGATCGAAGCCATGACAGCAGATCCACCGAAAGCCCACATGGCCTCGTTAGCGACTTTTGCTTATATGCTCGCCTCCGAACGTGGTGTGGCTGAAGCTGAGCTGGTTTCACTGCGCAGGGGTAGCGCCTCTTACAATGGACAGATCTTCGCTCGCACGGATAGCGGGATCACCAGCCTTGCAGATTTTGCAGGTAAGACTTTCTGCGGCGTTGATCCATTGAGCACCTCCGGCTGGATCATCCCTAGCTTCACACTGGGTGCTGCTGGCGTCAATCCCGATACGGACTTGGCAGGCATCGTCTTTGCCGGTTCACATGATGCTGCTGTTGCTGCTGTTTATAACGGCGAATGTGATGGCGGTTCATCCTTTGTTGACGCCCGTTCGAACCTCACTGAAGACTACCCTGATATCATGGAAGCCATTACGATTATCGAGGTCTCAGTAGATATCCCCAATGATGGGGTTCAATACCATCCTTCGGTTTCAAGAGAACTGCGTGATCAGATCAATGGCGTACTGCTGACCATTCATGAAACTGAAGCTGGTGCCGAAGCCATCTTCCAGGCCTACGAGTGGAGTGAATTATCCCTTCGCGATGACAGCTTCTATGAACCATTCCGACAAATTCTGGATGCAGCAGGTGTCGACATCTCGCAGTACATGAATTAATCAATAACAACCCCAATTGATTAAGGGGGCTGGTTACTTCCAGCCCCCTTTTTTAATAAAATTAATAACAAGCATCAATAAAGGTAATCATTATGCTGGAGATACGTAATTTAACCAAAATTTACGAAGATGGTACTTTAGCTGTAGATAACGTCAGCTTCACCGTAGCCGATGGCGAATTCTTGATTGTGATTGGTTTATCCGGATCGGGTAAGTCCACGCTTTTACGCTGCATAAACCGTTTGATAGACCCAACCGAGGGTGAAATCTTATGGGATGGCATTGACCTGGCGAAATTAGAAGGTGATGAGCTGCGGAAGGCTCGCCGCAAAATTGGCATGATTTTTCAGCATTTTAATCTCGTCTCACGTTCGACAGTGATGATCAATGTGCTGGCAGGTCGCCTCGGGTATGCCAGGACCTGGCCAACCTTACTGCACCAATTTAGTAAAAAGGACCGTGAGAAAGCCTGGGATATTCTCAGACGGATGGATATCGAAGACCAGGCAATGAAACTTGCTCGGGAGCTTTCCGGTGGTCAGCAGCAGCGCGTTGGCATCTCGCGGGCGTTGATGCAAGACCCTAAGATGATTTTGGCTGATGAACCCGTGGCCAGTTTGGATCCGGTGTTAGCTCATTCCATTTTGAACTATCTTGAATTACTCAACCAAGAAGATAAGCTCACCATCATTTGCAGTTTGCATTACCTTGACCTGGTTCAACGCTATGCGACCAGAGTGATCGGCTTGCGCTCCGGGAAACTCGTATACGAAGGGTCACGTGAAGAGATTCGGAAAATGACCGATGAGGAATTTAAATCCATCTACGGTGAAGAGGCAGAACGCATCAGCGATGGCATTGAAGGCGCATTAGAAAGGAGTGAGGTGTAATGAAGTCAAAGAAAAAACAAATCTATAAACCAAAGACCTCACTGCCCAGCCTGGTTCCGCCTTGGGTAGCCGGTATCCTTTCAGCGATCATACCCGGACTTGGGCAATCGCTAGCCAGGCAGGTTCGTCGGGGGATCCTGGTCTTATTGAGTTTCGCCTCCATCATCGGATTGCTGGTCTGGCGATTCAGGCTGGCTGCCCCCAGAGACACGGGATTCATGAATATCGTCAGCAAAGCCTTCTACTTGCAGCCGATTTTGATTTTTATTACCATCCTGGTCGGTTTACTTTATCTGGCCAATATTTACGATGCAGTCAAACTCGCCACGAT
>JACUUU010000389.1 GCA_014859065.1 Anaerolineales bacterium | reverse complement strand
TTTGGCTGATAAGCAATTGACTGATTTCTCGAAAGAAAATGATCGGTTGGTCGAAGAAGGATTGAAAGCTAATCCACAACAAAAACCCGATGAAGGAATACCAAAGAAGCGAGGCCGGGTCAAGCAGACGCCAGCCAGGAACTTATTGACAATATTCAAAACGAAGAAGGATACAGTTCTAGCATTTATGTATGATTTCCGGGTGCCATTTGATAACAATCTGGCTGAGCGAGACATTCGCATGATGAAAGTTAAACAGAAGATATCAGGATGTTTTCGAACCCAACAAGGAGGAGATATATTTTGTGCAATCAGAGGTTATGTATCAACTGCGAGAAAGAATGGACTGAATGCCTTTGAAGCATTGCGGTTAGCATTTACCGAAGGGTTGTCCTTCTCCTTTCGCAAAGTGTCAAAGACATTTACAGAGATGGCATTATTTGGCGTCCTAGCGCTCCAGAGATTGTTAATGTTGGACTCGAGTCTTTCACGAAGAGCTAGAATATCAACCTTATCACGGAGGTTAAATAACCTCTCTACATGAGCATCAGTAAGTACGCCGGCTTCTGCTAGTCGATCCATAGGTGGTCGAGCCTGGTCAAACACCCGTCGGTAGTGAATTTCATCCACATAATCCTTCTGAACAGTTTTCATGACCGGTTGAAAGAAATTGTGATAGCATGCCAGGTCTTCGTAAATTTCACGAAGATTCATCAGTTGGCGTAAAGTATCCAAGCGACCATGACCGATATACGCTCTAACCAAACTGCTATTGTTTTCTTCGACAAAACGATTGTCGTTCTTGTGATAAGGACGGCTTCGAGAAATATCTAGGTCCGGAACTTTTTCTTGCCAAAATCGGAGTAAATGCTGGTTGAAGAACTCACTTCCGTTATCTGGGTGGATTTCAATCACAGGCATGGGTAAATTTCCCAAAATACACGCAAAACCATCTTGCATAACTCGATAACTCCGGCCGAAAACAGCCTGAATTTCACACCAGCCTGTAGCCACATCGGTCATTTGAATCGTATGAATATAGTCCCCAGAATGGTTTTCATCACAATGCAACACTAAATCGACTTCAAAGTGGCCTGGTTCGGGTGTGTCATAAGGGATCCTGCGCATTGGAAAGGACTCTTTGAATGTATTCCTTTTCCTTTTAGGGAATCTTTTTCTTGCAATCTTCTCTTTAGATTTATTGATATTTGCCAACATCCTTTTCAAGGTGGAGTCCCTGATCGTTTCTAATTTCCTCAGTGCCTCATCATCACCCACTTTCAGCTGCCCGTGACTGATCATATGCTTCGCCATAAATGCCAGGTTGGGCTTTAGTCGTTCAGCACAAGGATGGTCCAGCGCTTTTGATATTTTCCTAATAAGATACATTACACTGCTTCCATAGGTAGGCCCCCGTTCCCGGGTTCGTTTCTTCCTAGATAAGCGACCATTGAGAATCCGGATAATGGATTTCCGATGCACGCCTGTGACGTGTTCCATGTCATCCAGCATTTGTCGTTTTTCTTCTTTTGTGGCGTCTCGATAGCGTCCCCACATTTTGTGAAGGTAATTTCGTCGTTCGTCTATGGTCATATCATCTTGTTCGGACATCGCCAGCTCCAGTAACATTATCATTTGAGCTAACGATTCTACTTTGGTAACATTTTAGATGAACTAACGCGTGAAATTGACAAACGAAAATTTAGATGTATAATATAAAAAGACAATCCTATCATACACAAGCTGATTTTAATTTTATAATTTCTTCAAGAGAGGAGGTGGTATTACCAGGAAGATTGGCGGGCCACTTTTTAGTAAACAAGTGGCAACATTCGTAATTTGTTCCGTCTTTTTCAGATATGAGGAGAAAATAAGATGAAGAAATCAATTTTTACCCACCTTGTCGTGATTATGATGCTAGCCAGCTTGGCTCTGGCGGCATGCGCGCCAAAAGGCGCAGTAGATACAACCGAGCCACCATTAGGCGATAAACCACCTGCCCAGGAAGAGCCGGTCGAAAAAGTTACCATCCGCCTTTCCACCTGGGCCGGGGTGGAAGAATCAGCCGAACTCCAACAGGTGATCGACGAGATCAATGCTGGTGCAGTCAATTTCCAGATCGTGCATGAACCTTCCCCCGACGATTATTACACCAAGATCCAAACAGCGCTGGCCGGACATGCTTCAGCGGACCTGCTGTGGCTCTCCCAGGAGTATATCGCCGGATTCGGCGACCAGGGAGCTCTTCTCGATATCACCGATTACCTTTCAGCGGATAGCGAGAATCCTGCAGCAGACCTGGATGATTATTTCCCGGATGTGCTTCAAACTGCCCAATATCAAGGCCGTACATATGGGCTGCCTTGGATTGCACAGCCAGTGATGTTGTACTACAATAGAGCACTCTTTCAGGAGGCCGGTTTGGACGAACCCAACATGGATTGGACCTGGGACAATATGAAAGAGACGGCGGCTGCATTAACCAAAGACATCGATGGTGATGGCGCCAATGATCAGTGGGGTTTCACAATGAGTGGTTGGCCGCCGATCCATATGTTTATCTGGCAGGCTGGTGGAGAGGTCATCAGTAAAGACTTGAGTTCTAGCCCGATAGATTCCCCGGAAGCCATTCAAGGCGCTCAGTTCTACTCCGATATGATCTATGACAACGTTCACACCCCGCCGGAAGGTGTGATCATGGAACAGGGCTTTGGTGAGATGTTCAAGGCGGGCAAGATTGGCATGTTCATGGGCGGCGCAGCTGACGACTTAGACCGTGTTGAAGGCTTGGACGTAGGCGTAGTGGCTGTGCCATCCGGACCAGCCAACCGTCAGACCTTCGCTTGGACTGCCTCAACCGTCATAGCAGCTCAGACCGACTACCCTGACCTTGCCTACGAGGCGCTTGTGAAGTTGACCGAAGGGCTCCATCACTGGAAGATCGTGGCTCCACGCATATCCCTGGCTAATGTAGAGAGTATCAA
>JACUUU010000388.1 GCA_014859065.1 Anaerolineales bacterium | reverse complement strand
TTATTAGAACTGGTGCAATCGAAACCGATGGTGGAGATTGCTTCACAAAGAGCGTTCGCAATGACATCTCAAGAGTTTCTTTCAGAATGAAGAGCGCATGGCGCTGTGGAGTAACTCCTAAGAAACTCATGGAAATAGGAGTGATTCAAGTGAAAGCCAGGGTGGAGAATGCGTCGCTGCACTTAGGGCAAAGTGCGCTCGCAGCGACATGTTAGAGTTTCTTCCAGGAAGAAATGTGCGCAGCAGTGTGGATTTACTCGTGATGAGACTTGTTTAAGTGTGCTTTCGGCTGAGAATTTTAAAGGTTGTTGGGTATTGGTTCAACTCGTCAGCTGGATGAT
This sequence comes from Anaerolineales bacterium, assembly GCA_014859065.1. GTDB lineage: Bacteria > Chloroflexota > Anaerolineae > Anaerolineales > UBA4823 > Kmv39. Next base: position 2,644 of record JACUUU010000388.1, on the reverse strand, counting down.
ATGATGATTTGACTTCACTCCACTGGTTTTGATCTAAGAGGGGGAAAAATGTATCCGCATCTACCTCTGCATGAACCTGGGTCAAGTAAATACGGTCAGCCAGCTGCAGGGACTGGTTGAAGATTTGCCCACCACCGATAATGAAAACTTCATCATCGCCGCAATCAGAGGCTAACTTCAGCGCTTGTTTTAAAGATTGGGCAATCAGGCATTGCACCTCGGAGCAGCCAGGAGCAGAATAATGTGGGTTACGGGTGATGATGATGGTCGTGCGACCAGGAAGGGGCTTGCCAATCGTTTCGTAGGTCTTCCTTCCCATGATCAAATGGTGACCCATGGTAAGGGATTTGAAACGTTTAAGATCGGCAGACAAGCGCCAGGGTAAACGCTGCTCCAAACCAATTCCTCCCTTTTCGTCCAGGGCAACGATCAACGAGACGATCATACTGCCACCTCAGCTTTAATGTGGGGATGAGCCTGATAGTTGAGCAGCTCAAAATCCTCGTATTTGAAATCGAAGATTGATTTCACCTGTGGATTGATGTGCATTTCGGGTAGCGGATAAGGTTGCCGCGCAAGCTGCAGCCGCGCCTGATCGAGATGGTTCAGGTAGAGGTGAACATCACCGAAAGTATGTACGAACTCCCCCGGTTTTAGATCGCAAACCTGAGCGACCATTAAAGTCAGCAGGGAGTAAGAAGCGATGTTGAAAGGTACGCCCAGGAAGACATCCGCTGAACGCTGGTAAAGCTGGCAGGAGAGGCGATCGTTGACTACATAGAACTGAAAGAGTGCATGACAGGGCGGGAGCGCCATCCTGTCGACGTCCCCCGGATTCCAGGCTGATACGACCAATCTGCGCGAGTGAGGAGTGGTTTGGATTTGCTTGATGACCTGGCTGATCTGGTCGATAGTTCTCCCATCAGCGGTTTTCCATGACCGCCATTGGGAGCCATATACTGGACCCAGTTCACCGTTTTCATCAGCCCACTCATCCCAGATGCGCACTCCGTTTTTATTTAGGTAATTGATGTTCGTATCCCCCTTGAGGAACCAGAGCAGCTCGTAAATGATCGACTTCGTATGCAGTTTTTTAGTTGTCAGCAAGGGGAACCCGTGGGTTAGGTCAAACCTCATCTGGTATCCGAAGATCGATAAAGTCCCAACACCTGTACGATCGTCTTTTTTTTCACCATGATCGAGAATAGATTGGAGCAAATCGAGATATTGATTCATATCAACCATCCTTTGGGAGTTCCTGCTGATTCAATTATAAGAAGGCAAAGTCGATCAAAAATCCGGTGGAGTGTTGATGGATGCTAGCGCTTGGCGACCTTTATCGATGTCATGGTGTATCTGTTCTACCAGACTCTGGATGGACGGAAAGCGTTTTTCATCTCGCAACCTGAGTAAGAAATCCAGAGATATGTTTTTCCCGTAAATATCTGCGCTAAAATCTAATAAATGGGTCTCGACTATGGGAGTGAGTGGTTGGTTCTCAAATGTTGGTCTGATGCCCACATTGGTTACTGCTCCGATCTCAGAATTCTGCTCGAGCCTCGCCTGACAGACATATACACCAGGTTTGGGTATCACTCTCTCTTCCCAGATCTGGAGGTTGGCAGTGGGGATGCCAATCGTTTGACCACGACCATCACCTTTAATGACGGAACCATCGATGCGATAAGGGCGACCTAATAAGCGGTTTGCTAGCCGCAAATCTCCTTCACGTAATGCAGAGCGAATTTTACTGGATGAGACGATATGACCATCCAAGGTAACCGGTTTGAAAACAGACAAAGTATAACCAAACTCTTCTCCAAATTGGCGCAGGCGAGGGATATCTCCCTGACGGTCACGCCCCAATGCGAAATCCGGACCTACCAGTAAGCGTTCTAGACCTAATTGAGTTTTTAACCTGGCGATAAAATCCAGTGCACTGGTTGAGGCAAGATGGAGATCAAAAGGCTGGGTGACTACCACATCAACTCCGAGATCACCAAGCAGATCAGCTTTTTCTTCTCGAGTTGTTAGATAAAAAGGGTCATTTCGTTTCTTTAGTACGATGGCAGGATGAGGGTGAAAAGTCAATACAACTGCAGGCGCATCGGCAGCATGGGCGCTCGTTACCAGCTCGTTGATGATTTTCTGGTGCCCGAGGTGGACGCCGTCGAATGATCCAATGGTAAGGTAAGAGCGTTCGAGTTGGATTTGATCCAGGGAAATGATGTGGCGCATAGGTTATATCATGTTTGGAAAAAGACCTTGCGGGGTTGCCACTCGCCAGTCTCTTGGTCATGCTCGAGCAAAGCTACCAGATCTCCTTGCTGGCTGACGCCACGTGCCCAACCAGTGGATTCTTGATTGGCTTTGATTCTGTGTCCATGGCGGATCAGGTCGACCTCATCAGGATCCAGTTCGACCAACGGCCAGTCTCCGAGTGCTTCAGCTGCCGGAATCAAATATTTATACCAATCTCCGGCGTCGAAAGCTTCTTTTAGCCGGCGTTGTGGGACCGCGTCTCGTAAGGTGAAGCGACCACTCTTTGTGCGCCGTAGACCGATGAGGTGAGCGCCAGTTCCCAATGCTTTACCAAGATCGTGGGCTAATGAGCGAACGTATGTGCCAGAAGAACAATAAACAT
>JACUUU010000387.1 GCA_014859065.1 Anaerolineales bacterium | reverse complement strand
AATGCATCCTACTTGCTTGGAGTCAGAATCAAATAAAGCCCGAAAGGGCATTGGCAAGTTCGCTGCGCTCCCTTGCTCAGCAGTTTTGGCTCCGCCAAAACTGCCCTAAGCGACGGCGCAGCCGGAGCGACTGAATCAAAATAAAGCCCGAAATTGGGATTTAAATGCCAAAATTGAGATAAATTACTTCCAACTTCTCTACCAACAATAGGTCTCCAGTTGAGTGCCATAGGTTAAGGTACCCAAATACCAGGGCATCAAATTGATTATTCTATATAAGTATCTGGTTATTCCAAAGAGAGTATTTTGCTTTCAGGATTATAATCATGCTCGAATCTAGAAGCACGCCAATTTTAATCTACATATTTGAAACAATTGAACGTAACAAGGTGGGATAGCCTTTCAAGCTGTGGTGAGGCTCGTTTTGAGGATTTGATGGACAAGATTTTTTCAAACGAATATTTAGTGTTTAAAAGAAATTGCTATTCTAAGTGTTTTTAAATCCTCGAGGGTATAGGAGATTCAGCAAACAAATGAATTCTTTGTTTTCAAATGCGAAAACCTTACTTAAATTAATGGTCGGCGAAAATTGTGATTTTCGTCCGGGACAGTGGGAGGCCATAGAAGCCATTGCATCCAAGAAACTACGGGTCTTAGTTGTCCAGAGAACTGGGTGGGGAAAGAGTTTGGTTTACTTCCTGGCAACAAAATTGTTGCGCGAACAGGGCTCTGGTTCAACACTTCTCATCAGCCCACTACTATCACTCATGCGCAATCAAATTGAAATGGCTAATAAGATTGGTATTCAGGCGTTCACAATTAACAGTGCAAACCGAGATGAATGGGAGACAGCCGAGGCTGCGTTGTCCAACAATGAATGTGATATTTTGCTGATCTCCCCTGAACGATTGAATAACGAGCGATTCCAAAATTCGATATTACCAAGAATGGCAGGACGAGTAGGACTATTTGTTGTTGATGAAGCCCATTGTATCTCTGACTGGGGACATGATTTCAGGCCAGATTACCGACGTATTGTTAGGATAATACAAATGCTTCCTAAAGGTGTTCCTATACTCGGGACTACGGCTACAGCAAACGACCGAGTTATTGAAGATATCCAACACCAGATAGGCAAAGATTTAAAAATTTTACGCGGCTCACTTGACCGCGAGACTTTGCGTTTGCAGAATATTCGCCTAACCAATCAAAGTGAACGGATGGCTTGGTTGGTAGAGAACTTACCAAAGTTTCAGGGGAGCGGAATTATTTATTGTTTGACTGTACCAGACACCCAACGAGTGGCTGAATGGCTAAAAAGTAACGGCTTTATTGCTGAAGCTTATCACGCTGGAAATGATAATGATATTGATAGACCAGCATTAGAACAAGCTTTCCTGAATAACGAGATCCAAATCTTGGTCGCAACGGTTGCTCTCGGTATGGGTTTTGATAAACCAGATATTAGTTTTGTCATCCATTTCCAACGCCCTGGTTCAGTCATAGCTTATTATCAACAAGTCGGGCGTGCTGGTCGAGCAGTTGACCGCGCTTACGGCATACTGCTAAGTGGTGTAGAAGATGAAGAGATCCAGGATTACTTCATAAAAACAGCCTTTCCTAGTGTGGAGTCAATGCGAGAGATACTTGATACTCTGGAAAGATATGAGGCTCTCCCGTTTAGTGAATTGTTATCAAAGGTGAATATATCATGGGGTATGACCGAGAAGGCGCTTAAAATGCTCGAGGTTGATGGGGCAGTTGGTACAACCTATAATAAGAAACTCCTTTTCTTCCGGACACCTAATCCATGGCAACCAGATACTAAACGAATTGAACGCGTTATCGGCATGCGTAATTTTGAAAAAGATCAGATGCAAGAATACCTGGATCATAAAGGTTGTTTAATGGAGTATCTTTTGAAAGCTTTAGATGATCCATATCCAAGACCTTGTGGACGATGTGCTAATTGCCATGGAAGAGGACTGCCAAGAACAGTCTCCAATGCTGTAGTGATCAAAGCAGAGAACTTCCTTAAGGGACTTTCAATCCCTATCAATCCACGTAAGCGATTGTCAATTGGATTATTCCCAGATGAGAAACGAGTTATTCCAAACGAGTTACAAAATTCAATTGGTCGTTCACTCTGTTATTACGGAGACGCAGGCTGGGGGAAATTGGTGCGAGATGGAAAGTATACCAATGGTCATTTTGCTGAAGAGTTGGTTGAAGCGAGTTTAATTTTGATCCAGAATCATTGGATACCGGATCCACCACCAAGGTGGTTGACGTCTATCCCATCGCGTCGCCACCCAACCCTGGTCTCGGATTTCGCAAAGAGGTTGGCTTCAAAATTGGGTATTCCATTCCTGCCTGTATTAATTCGTATAGAAGAAACGCCGGAACAAAAGTTGATGCAAAACAGCACCATGCAAGCCCAGAATGTGGTTAGAAGTCTATCTGTAGAAGGGTTTGTACCAGCTGAACCGGTGCTTTTAATTGACGATATTGTTGACTCAGGTTGGACATTAACAATTGCTGGCTATTTGCTGCAAAGTAACGGATGTGGTCAGGTTTATCCATTCACACTAGCCCAAGCGACCAGCAGAAATATTAATTAATGATGATAACAGCAGATTCGCAAGTAATATTATTATTGTGCTCATACCTGGGATTGCCACCGAAACCAGATCCAGCTCCGTTAACCTTGCGCGAGTGGAATCCAATTGCAAGTAAGCTTCAATCTGTCTCCATGACACCTGGGGAGCTTTTTGACTTATCTGAACAAGACCTCAAGGATTAATTCGATCTGTCGACCGAAGGAGTCCAGCGTTTATCAAGATTACTGGATCGTAGAGGTTCACTATCTATCGAATTGGAACGATTGGATTCCATTGGAATTAGGCTAATGACCCGCGCTGATCCAGATTATCCTCAACGCTATCGCCAAAGATTAAAACAGTCAGCACCTACAGTGTTATTTTATGCAGGAAATAAGGAC
>JACUUU010000386.1 GCA_014859065.1 Anaerolineales bacterium | reverse complement strand
AAGAAGTCATCTTGAGGACCAAAGCCTAAGATCTGCATACCACCCAGATCATATTCTGTTTCTACTTCGATACGCAGCTCACCTGCAAAAATAGTGCCACGCCTGGGAGTGGTTGTATTTAGACCATATGCATGCGCTGCAAAGGGTTTTCCCTTGTGAATATATCCATTGGTGGTCACCATTTCAATCAGTTTACCGGCTGCATCCGTGATTTGGGTAATGTAAGCATCCCCCTCTCGTTCCACCAGTAATTCCCCCCCATCTCCTAGGACAATCCCCGAAAGACCATCCTCCAGATGTAAACCGGATGGTAGATCATACTTTGCCAATACAGTTCCATCCTCTGCAAAACTCATCACCTTGGGTGGTATCGATGCTTGATCGAGTACCCATATCCCCGATTCTGCCACCTCGACATCGGTGGCACCAACGATAAGGCTTTTTAAATCGATTTTCCCGAGCAGATTGCCCGTCGGGCTGTAATGAAGAAGACGAGCTGCGGCTGTGTCTGCGATCCAGAAACTTCCATCAGGTGCCACCGTAAAGGCTGCAGGACCCCACGTAAGCATTTCGGGAATGCCGGCGCCTTCATAATACATACTGTCTTCCCCATCAGAAATAGTGAATACAACCTCATAGCCATTTCCATCTTGAGCGTAAGCCTGGAATTGGAGCTTGGATATGCTTGCGACCGTAAAACTGAAAGTCAGTGATAGGATCAACAGAGTTGAGAAAAACTTAATTTTGTTCATTTATAATCTCCCGAAACTGAAAACCCTGCCAGCATTCGTGTGGCACTTTCAATATATCATTTCCGGATTTCGGGGATATTTCAGCGTTGTAACAATTTGTAACATCTGTGTAACATCCTGTAATAAGCCTTCAGGGCTACAGAGGCAAACGCAGAGTAAACACTGTTCCCTGTCCAGAACGACTGCGCACAGTAACTGATCCCCCGTGTCGTCTCACAATAGTCTGGACCAACGTCAAGCCCAGACCGCTACCCGGCTGGTCACTCGTGTTCGACCCACGATATAGTTCTTCGAAAATGAAGGGCAGGTCATTGTCCGGAATTCCAGGCCCATTATCGGCGACCTCGATAACCAGCCAATTGTCCACTTCAAAGGCTCGCACTTCTATGTTATCTCCTGCCTGCGTAAACTTGAGTGCATTGTCGAGCAGGTTATAGCAAGCCAGAGAAAGCAAGGCGCGGTCACCTTGTACGTAAGACAATTTCCAGGGGGATTGGAGCAAGGTAAGCTGTACCTGTCGTTCATCGTAATCAGGATGAACCTGGATGATCTCCAACACCTCCTTCAATAGTTCGCCAATATCTACCGGCTGGCGTTCGATGGTCTGTTCCTCCAGATCTGCCAGCTTTCGAAGGTCGGTCACCAGACTCCGCAGACGACCTGCCTGAACCGATATATCATTGAGGCCGCGAGTTACCTCGATCTCATTTGGCGTTCCATAAAGGTATTCCAGTGTGATTTGCAAGGCGGTGAGGGGATTTCTCAATTCATGATCTAATCTACCCAAGAAACGCCGTCGTGTTTGAGAAGTTTCACTCAATACGATCGACAATGATCGTTTTAGACTACGATTGTATATGTTCCTGACGGTCCATCCTCCCAACAGGATTATCGATAAAATAGATCCACCGATCAAAGCCAGTGTGCCCAGGTCTGCCCTCGCCTGAAATCGGATAATAGGGTTGCTTCCTGATATGCCCTGAAGAGCAATTGCCATTGTCAGACCAATAAAAAGTGGCAGGAAAAGCAAGCCAATCTGGATGGACTTTGATATTTTCAACTGCACTACCCACCTGCGATTTCAACCTGAGCCATGAAGCGGTAGCCCAGTCCAATCACCGTCTCAATATATTTACACTCATCCGGATCATCACCCAGCGCATGGCGCAGTTCTGAAATCCGCACATCGACAGCGCGGCTGGCGACTGCATGCGACCAACCCCACACGGCATCCATCAATTGGTCCCTGGTGAAGACCTGCTCAGGATGAAGCATCAAATATTCAAGTAATGCGAGAGCCTTGGGTGTAAGTTCGATCGGCTTGCCATGGATCTCCACCCGTCGTAAGCGACGGTCTAACAGCATATAACCAGCTTTCAAACATGCCGCCTCTGCTAGTGGTCTTTCAGCAGGAGGAGCCTGTTTTCTGCGTAACACAGCCTTAATACGAGCGATTAACTCCTGGGGGTCGAAGGGTTTGCACAAATAATCATCGGCTCCTTCTTCCAGGCTCAGCACCTTGTCTACCGCTTCGTTGACGCAGGTTAACATGATCACCGGCGTCCAGTCTCCTGCAGCTCGCAATTGGCGGCATACTTGACGCCCATCCAAGCCCGGCATAAGTACATCCAGGACGATCAGGTCGGGTTTCAGTGCAGCGACCTTACGCAGGGCTGACTTCCCGTCGTAAGCTACCGTTACAGAGTAGCCGGCGCGCTCCATTATGGGCGCCAAATAATCCGTGATGCCCTTTTCGTCATCTGTCAAAAGAATGTGAGTGCCTGTCATGGGAAAACCCTCACGGTTGCATTCTTATTACACCAATAGATCACAATATTTCTAATTACATATTATAGAAGAAACAGGTGAATGTCAAGTGATAAAAATATTGGAAAGATCAATCGATAGGATCGCTTCTATCCAATAAAACGGAATAATCGATCAAAGGGAACATTAATTCTGACCACCTCAGACAGCCGCTAACCAATCCTATCCCACCTGACACAGTGATTTTGGCGCGGCAAACTCTCTCTCGAGAAGAAATAAGCAGGTCGAAAAAAACATATTTGCAACCTGCTTAATGTCGTAGGGTCGCTAGAACTACCTCTCCCAGCGTTTTACACTCGCTCCACTCTTGTTGACTGGCTGTGATCACGAGTATGGCCGTGTTCAAGGGTAGGGGTAAACTGCCGATTTCATACGCTATGTAAAAAGCAGTCACCGAACCGATCTGCTCGTCCTCAAAAGTCTTCACCTCGT
>JACUUU010000385.1 GCA_014859065.1 Anaerolineales bacterium | reverse complement strand
ATTTGGAGGAACTTGCTGTCACCCCCCAAATCTGGCGTATTATTCCTTATTGTAAAGGTGAATCAAATAAGATCGTAAAACAGAGTGTTTTGTCTTATGTGATGTTTATTATTGAAAGCGGTTTAAATGGAACACTTTAAGCATTGTCTCGGGTATCTTGAGGAAATTACAAATATGAATTTTCTTCCTGAACAATGCACAGGCGCCCGCTTGACTTGACTTTTTTTCCATTCATCCTTAGAATAAACTCAGAAAGCGTTTAAGTAACCAACCATATAAAGAAGGGAAAAATTATGACCAATCCGGAACAAGTGCCCCCCGAAGAAGCAGCAGAAGAAAAGAACCCGGAAGAGCAGGCAGCTCCGGGATCACCTCCTGAAGGTGCATCCTCAGCGGAAGGGATTCCCCCTGACCAGGGCTCTCCTCCCCCACCACCAACCTACGGGCAGCCTCAACCCCTGTCGCCTTCAGATGAGCGCACCTGGGCGATGCTCTCTCACCTGAGCGTGCTGCTCAACCTGGTTACAGGCATCCTCGGTCCAGTTGCAGCCTTCATCATCTACCTGGTCTTCAAAGACCGCTCGCGCTACGTCGCTTACCATTCGATGCAGTCCTTTATATTTCAATTGATCTGGTGGGTAGGTGCTGGTGCGCTGGCTGGTATTGCTTGGGCTGTCAGCGGTGCCCTGGCGGTAATTGTAATTGGCATAATCCTCATGCCACTTGCTTGCCTGATCACCTTCTTGCCCGTCGCAGCGCTGGTTTACGGTGTAGTTGGCGCAATTCAGACCAGCCAGGGACAGGATTTCCGCTACTGGTTGATCGGTGATTGGGTGCGCGGCACACTGGAAGAGCCTCCCTACCGCAGTTGATTGGCTAATACTGCAAAGCATCGCTGCCCAGGTCTGACTGTTCACCTAAATGAGCTTCCCTGACCAACACTCAAAAGACATGAAATCTGGGGCAAGGCAAATGCGTATTCACAAGCTTTCCTGTGAACGCAGTCCTTGCCCATTTAAACAGGCACGCTCGATAAAATCCTGCACGCTCGGTTGCAGATTGATTTAATACCTTAATCAAATTCGTATTTTAGGTGTCAAACGCCTGGCTACGAACGAAACAATAAATCAGATTTTCCCTTTCAGCGAGGTCAATATGTATAAATTTTTCATCTCATCCCGGTTTGTGAACATATTGCTGGCAATGACTATTCTGGTTGGTATGACCGGTTTTCAATCGCCAACCAGCGGGTTAGGGAGCGCTGCTTCCGCAGCTGCCAACCAGCCAGATGTAGCTCCGGGTTACACCCCATTCACAGCGCTTTTCGAGCTGCCTGAGGAGCAGCCAATGCTGTGGGTGGTAAAAGCCTACTTCAGCGAACGGCAGATGGTCGATGAGCTGGCTTCGTGGGCATCTATTTGGGAAGTAAACCACGCCGAGGGCTACCTGGTGGTAGCTGTGAGTGCGGACGAAATCCTCCTGCTGGAGCAAGCCGGCTTCTTGGTCGAGATCGACCACGAGCTGAGCGAACAGCTCAACACCCCCAACTTGCCCTTACCGGGACAAATCAGCGGCATACCCGGTTATCCCTGCTACCGCACGGTGGAGGAGACCTATGCCTCCGCCGAGCAGATCGCGGCAGACTACCCAACCTTAGCCAGCTGGATCCAGATCGGTGCCAGTTGGGAAAAAATCTTCGGTAGCCTGCCAGGCTACGACATGATGGTGCTGCGCCTGACCAACAGCGAAATCGACATCCCCAAACCAAAGTTGTTCATCATGGCTTCCATTCACGCCCGCGAATACACTCCCGCCGAGCTGGCAACCCGCTACGCCGAGCTGCTGGTAGAAAATTACGGCCTGGATGCCGACATCACCTGGCTGTTGGATTACCACGAAATCCACCTGCTGCTGCAAGCCAACCCGGATGGCCGCAAACACGCTGAAGGTGGAGTTTGGTGGCGGAAAAACACCAATAGCAACTACTGCGAAAACCCAAACCAGTACGGCATTGACCTGAACCGCAACTATCCCTACCTGTGGGGCTGCTGCGGAGGTTCCAGCGTGAATCCCTGTTACGATACATACCGCGGTCCTTTTGGCAACTCCGAGCCGGAGACCTACGCGGTCAACAATTATCTGGTTGAGATCTTCCCCGACCAGCGCGATGACGACCCCTATGCCCCAGCTCCGCAGGACGCCACCGGCGTGTTCCTCGACCTGCACAGCTACAGCCAGCTGGTGCTGTGGCCCTGGGGTTGGACATTCACCTCTCCCCCCAACGGCACCGCCCTGCAGACATTGGGGCGCAAGTTCGCCTATTTCAACAACTACTCCCCCTACCAATCGCGCAACCTCTACATCACCGACGGCACCACCACCGACACCGCATACGGTCACCTGGGTCTGGCTGCTTACACCTTCGAGCTGGGCACACAGTTTTTCCAGAGCTGCACATATTTCGAAAACACCATTATCCCGGGTAACATGCCGGCTTTGATCTACGCCGCCAAAGCCGCCCGCACACCCTATATGACCCCCTCCGGACCTGACGCGCTCGATCTGACGCTGTCTGAACAAGAGGTAGAGCGCGGAGAACCAGTCACCCTGACCGCCGTGCTGGATGACACCCGCTTCAACAACAGCCAGGGCTCCGAGCCCACCCAGAATATCGCAGCCGCCGAAGTTTACATCAACGTGCCGCCCTGGCTGGAGGACGAAAACCCCCAGCCAATCGCGATGCAGCCGCTTGACGGCCAGTTCAACAGCCCGGTGGAGACCGCCACCGTGACGCTGGACACCAGCGACCTGGAGGCTGGCCAGCACATCCTGTTCGTGCGCGGCCAGGATGCCGCAGATAATTGGGGCGCATTCAGCGCAGTCTTCCTGGAGATTTTTTCAACTGATCTTGAACACAGTAAAACAGCCAGTCAAGACCAGGCATTTCCTGGAGAAGTGATCGATTACACTGTTTCCCAATCCCTTTTTTATTTTGAAAGCATTCCCGCTGTGCAAACAA
>JACUUU010000384.1 GCA_014859065.1 Anaerolineales bacterium | reverse complement strand
GTATTATGCTTGGTGTGGAATGGTAGCATGAGGATTTTACAATTAGGGTAGTTGGCAAGATGGTTAATGAAAGGCGAATTGTAATAACCGGGGTTGGTCTAACGGCACCAAACGGCAACAATCTTGCGGAATTTCGGCAGAATCTGCTTGCTGGAAAATCGGGAGTAGGGAAAATCGAGACCCACTACATGGGTGAAGTCATAGCTGGCGTGTGTGATTTTGACCCACTGAAGCATCAGAGGAAAAAGGAACTGCGCCGTGGAACGCGAGCGGGCTCTATTGCGATCTACTGCGCTCATGAAGCAATCGCCGATTCGAAATTGGATCTTGCCTCTGTTGATAAATCTAGAATTGGTATCTATCTTGGCATTACCGAGCACGGTAACGTGGAAACAGAAAATGAGGTTTATAACATCAAGCAATATGACTACAATGTAGATTTTTGGTCCCACCACCATAACCCAAGAACTGTGGCCAACAGTCCAGCCGGCGAAGTCACCTTGAATATGGAAATTACTGGCCCGCACTACACATTGGGAGCCGCTTGCGCTGCCGGCAACATTGGAATTATACAAGGTTTACAAATGTTGCTGCTGGGTGAAGTAGATTTGGCCCTGGCTGGGGGGATTTCAGAGACCCCTCGCACATTTGGTGTTTTCGCCTCTTTTAGAAACGAAGGGGCGTTGGCAAGCCATCCCGATCCTCAGAAGGCCTGCCGCCCTTTTGACAAGGACCGAAACGGTATTGTTGTTTCCGAAGGCGGCTGTATTTGCGTTCTGGAAAGATTGAGTGATGCGCTTGAACGAGGTGTCAAGATTTACGGCGAAATCGTCGGATATGCTATCAATTCAGATGCGTCTGATTTTATTCTTCCAAACCCGCAAAGGCAGGCTGAGTGTATGAGGCTTGCTCTCAAAAAAGCCGGCATATCAGCGAGCGACATTGATATTATCAATACCCACGCCACTGCAACACTTGAAGGGGACAGGGCAGAATGTCAGGCGATCAGAGAAGTCTTTGGGGATAATTCAAATGTGTATATTAACAATACCAAAAGTTATATTGGCCATACTATGGGGGCTGCTGGCGCCTTAGAATTAGTGGGCAATCTGCCCTCCTTTGAAGACCATATCGTTCACCCGACGATCAATGTGGATCATTTGGACCCTGAGTGTGCTCTTAAGAACCTTGTAATCAACGAACCCAAAAAGATCGACAAGGTCGACTATATCTTTAATAACTCTTTCGGAATGTTAGGCATCAATTCTACCCTTATCGTCAAAAGATTTGAAGGATAATATTGAGGGAACTTAGCTAGAATAGAAAGGAACACATGAAATCAGAGGAGATCAGGTCCACGATTTTGGAGGTCATCCACGAAATTGTGCCGGATGAAGATCTGAGCGACCTCAAGAGTGATGTCCGCATACGAGACCAGATCGAAATGGACTCGATGGATTTCCTGGACCTCATCATGGAGTTGCGAAAACGCTATCGTATCATTGTGCCGGAAGATGACTATATGAAATTATCTACATTGGATGGTGCTGTAGCCTATTTGGAGCCACTGATGGAAGATATCTAGCCAACGGGTGTCAGCGAACCAAAATACATCACTCTCCTCATTTCACCAAACAATCGAAGGCTCGTTATAATCCCCTTGCGAAACAAGGGAATAATTTTTCTATAGGCCAAGTTATGACTTACGATGTTCTCATTATTGGCGCAGGAATGTCCGGTCTCGCTGCCGGCATTAGATTGGCCTACTACGGTAAAAAGGTTTGTATCCTCGAAAAACACTATCGTATCGGGGGATTGAATTCATTTTATAATCTCGATGGCCACAAGTTTGATGTTGGTCTTCATGCAATGACCAATTATGTTCCCAAGGGCACCAAATCAACGCCACTGCCAAAGCTGCTGCGACAGCTCAAGCTAAAAGTTGAAGATTTTGCCCTCTGCCAACAACGGATGTCAGTAATCAAATTCCCCGAGAAAACCCTCAGATTTAATAACGACTTCGACTTTTTTGTCCAGGAGGTGGTCGAGAATTTTCCAGCGCAAAGCGACAACTTCCAAAAGCTGCTTCAAACTATTTTTGAATATGATGCATTGGCCCTGGATGCAACACCAATCTCGGCTCGCGAAGTTGTGAGCTCCTTTATTACTGACCCACTCCTCATTGACATGATCTTTTGCCCCCTCATGTTTTACGGCAATGCCCAGGAAAATGACATGGAATTCGGGCAGTTCGTTATCATGTTTAATAGTATCTTCCGCGAAGGTTTTGCCAGGCCCCAAGCTGGGGTGCGGCAGATCCTTGATATACTGGTCAAGAAATATAAGAGTCACGGTGGTGAATTAAGGCTAAAGTGCGGGGTGCAGAGTATTCGGGTTGCTAACAGCAAGGTTGAATCGGTATTACTCGATAATGGTGAGGTGCTGACGGCCGATAATTTAATATCATCAGCCGGTTATGTTGAAACCATGAGGCTTTTGTCCGATTATGACCCCGCGAGATTCAAGTATGCTGTGGGGCAGCTTTCATTCATAGAGTTTATTATGGTGTTAGATAAAGAACTTGCTGAAATGGGTTATGACATAACAATCACCTTTTTTAATAACTCGGATAAATTCAATTACAGAAAACCAGACGGTTTGGTTGATGTTTCAAGTGGTGTTATATGCTGCCCTAACAATTTTCACTTCGAAAGCCCACTGCCTGAAGCCATGATCAGGGTAACCAACATGGCTAATTTCGATCTCTGGAACAAGTTGGGGCAAGAGGAGTATAAAGCCCAAAAAGCTGCCTGGCTTGAAACCACGCTTAAAGAGGTAGTAAAATTCGTGCCGGATTTTCGTGATTCAATTGTTTATTCGGATGTGTTCACTCCTAAAACGATTTACAGATTCACCGGTCACTTAAACGGCGCAGTATATGGGACTCCAAATAAAATCAAAACAGGAAGAACCCATTTAGACAACCTGTTTATTTGTGGCACAGACCAGGGATTTCTGGGAATCGTCGGGGCAA
>JACUUU010000383.1 GCA_014859065.1 Anaerolineales bacterium | reverse complement strand
AGACAGCATATCCTTGCGGGGCACATAAGCGCTGGCGTTTTGTTGTAAATGATATTGGCAGCGCTGCCAAGGAATACCACCGAAAATCGCTTTGCGAGCCACTTCTAAGCCAGGATGGTCATCGCTGATGATGAGCTGCACACCACTCATACCCCTGGTCACCAGGCTTTGCAGGAATGTCCGCCAGTGAACTTCGCCCTCACTCAGCGATATGGACACACCCAGGATGGAGCGTTTACCTTTCAGGTCTACACCGCTAGCCATCAACACTGCCACATCCCGGATTTGACCATCCACACGCACCTTCTCGTAACGGGCGTCGAGATAAAGGTATACAATGATCCCGAGCGGTCGTGAACGCCAGCCCTGCAGCACTTCATCCAATTGGGCTGCAGCACGACTGACTTGCGTAGAAGAAACCGATATGCCACATAACTGCTCGATTACAGTCTTTACTTTACGGGTGGAGACGCCCTGAACATACATTTCTGCCATCGTCAGGTTCAGTGCCCGTTCACTGCGTAAGCCTTTCTCCAGCGCCCCTGGGTAGAAGCCGCCTTCTCGCACCTGCGGAACGTCAAAGGTGACCTCACCTAACCTGGTTTTGACTGTCTTCGGTTTGTATCCATTGGCGTAGCCCTGTCGCTCCTCTGAGCGCTCATAGGGTCCCGCTCCCAGATACTTTTGCCTTTCTATCTGCATGGCAGCATTGACCAGGATGCGGATGAGTTCAGGTAGAAAATCAAAACCTTCGGAGGCTATCTGCTCTAATAATTCAGATGGTAAGGTAAAATCTTCTTGGTAGGTCATGGTGTTCTCCTTTCTTGGTGTTGTAACCTGAAGGATACACCAGACCTACCGCTTTTGGCGAGATATGAATTTACAGAAAATAGTTTACACTAACACTTATTCACTTGGCAGTGGAAAGCATTTAACAATTGAATTAGGGGGAAAACCACTTATGAATTGTTATCATCATTGAACATTGAAACTTCAATATCATGATGGATAGTATTTGATGGGAGGGATAACCATTATGATCATGTTTCTTATTTAATCGATACTCTTGACTGGAGTTATGTGGCACTCGCGACTGAAACTGACAAGTCACCCAACAATCTTGGATTTGTTTTGAATTGTTGAGTCCTATGCAAAAACCTGAACATTAACAACATATCCTTGTGCCAACAAATCGATGTAGAGAAATTTGGCGCTTGAAACCACTCCAGATGAAAAACAAAAAATAATCCAAGCCAACACTTGGTGTGGTTTTCTGCCTGTTTTCTGTGCTTTTACCTTGGTTTTCCCTCTCCTTTTTGTCATGTAGATCTGGATCTGCAAGATAACGCTGAATACGCCTTATATTGGCTACAGCAGCAGAACCGATTAGCAGGCAAGTTACTCGGAATTGGCCGCGCACAGGCAGTTTACCGGCCGGGAAAGGGTGCTTGACGCTGCGCATGGTAGCCTCGGATGCCGCTCGTAAATTGCGCCCGGTTTGTTTTTCTTCCCAACTTAGCCGTCGTCTGGCAGCAGCTTGAGCCTCAGCATGGGTGAAGCGCAGGCGTCGACGTGGGTCACGTTTGCCTCTTTGAGATGGGCATTTGTTGACCAGTGGACAGGCTTCACAGCCTTCTATTGCGAAATAAGCCATGAAAGCCTTCTTCTGTTTCGTAAGGTTTACGCCTACCGTCTGATTCTGTGGGCAGGTGATATCAAGCGGTATACCATCTGGGTCAAACCGAAGGATAAAATCGGCCAGGTGAAGTTTGTCTGGGTTCGGTTTACGTCCGCGAATGGCGGTCTGAACTTGCTTCACCTTTCGAGCCTGGAGAGCGGTATCTGCATCTGGACTGGCATGTCCACCATCTGTATAGATGGTCTGCAAGTTGGTGCGTTCCTTCAAGTTGGGTAAAGCCTCAACCAGCAACTGACTGTCGTCAGTGCCGTTAGGCGCAACCTGAACTTTGGTGATCAATTGCAGTTTATTGTCAGGGTCGCATGTTTCAGTCACATTGGCGACATAGCCTTTGTAACCCTGACCACCCTTTTCACGATAGGTAGCCTCCAGATCATCTGGGGATTGCAGGCTTGTGGCACTCAGGTCATTGTTGGGCTTGGCTTCCACCACCTTTTCGTTCACCTGGAAATGTTCGCCAAACACCCGCTCCAACACTTGATAGACTGGTTCGGTGGCGTAATCGGATTTCAATTCGATCAGCAAACGCTGCATGAACTCACCAATTTCCTGTAAGTGGACGGCAATCTCTTCACGCTTCATACGGTAGACATACTGTCCAGCGTGACCCTTGAGGTAGGGTGCAAAGGCTCCCGCATACCGTTCCTGATCGTCTGATGAGAGCATACGGTGCACGCGCTGGATCACTGTGACCAACAATTGCACTCGTCCTAACTGCCGGATATTGCTGGCCACCTGAGTGCTGTCCATGCGTTGTTTACCGGTCTTGAGTTCAAAGGCTTCGACCTGCTCATCTGTTACTTGCTCAAAAGCCTCATCCAGCAGGTTTTTGCCTGTCTCCTGCATGTAACGGCTTAGTCTCTCACGGAAATAGTACAGTGTGCGCATGCTGAAATATCCTTCTCCCAACTTGCGATAGCCCAGTGCATAGCGCACTTGCACATCGTAACAGGCTTGGTCATACATCTCTTCGTCGGTCCAGCCCATACCGGCTTTCAGGTATTCCAGACCAACCAGTACATTTACGGGCACATTGGGCCGAGAGGGGAGGTCCGCATACAAGACTTCGAACGCAGCTTCGTTTAGGCGACAGAAGAATTGTTGATAAAACACTTCTGCCCAGGATTTTTTCAGGCGAGAGCGTAATTTTTCTGGCAGTTCATCCACATGGCTGGTAAGTGGAATTTGTAGGTGACGGCGGTTTTTCTTGAACATCTTTTGCTCTCAGAATGTGGATTTCCTCATATTATATTAAAGTTTCCACATTTTGAGGAGGGTGTAATTTGGATATAATTTCTCTTGTCGTTTTTGCAGTAGACTCAAAATTATTGAAGCTTTTGGAGGAGGCTGGA
>JACUUU010000382.1 GCA_014859065.1 Anaerolineales bacterium | reverse complement strand
TTGTATAGTCCTGTCAGCGGATCACGTACGGCTTGCTCGCGTAGCTCCTCGCGCAGTTCTATATTTAACAAAGCCAGCTTGATCCCTTCACCAATCGCTACGGCAAGCTGCTGGTCAGCAAAATGTCCATCTTTCCGGTCTCCACCCAGAAAACATAAAATCCCCAATATTTCACCTTGAACCAATAGAGGTACACATAAATATCCGCTTTCGGGTGGGTGAATAAAATGATGACACAATAAGCCAGTCTGAGTATCCATGACTTCATGAAGATGGCCGCGCCGCATTGCCCAACAATCATTCCAGGAAAAAATCGTCTCAACCTGCCCTTCTCTCCCCCAATGCACCACCACCTCAAAGTGTTGATCCTGCGGGTGATAGATTGCCAGGCAGCCGGTTTGATCGATGAACAGTTCACTAGCGATCACATTTATAACCTGATAGGCCTCAACCTGGGTTGTGCAGACCTGAAGTAGATCATTCATCCTATTGAGTAATAACATATCCTGATCACGTTTTTTCAACTCGGCGACCGAAGCCACAAGGTCCCCATTAGCTTTCTGCACCTCCGCCTCAGATTGTTTTCGCTCAGTAATGTCACGAATATTGCATTGAATCACCCGCCGGCCATCCTCTAGATAGACATTGCTGACGAATTCCACCTGCCGGTGCTGTCCATCTTTTGTTTCCAGGGGAAGGTTTTCATAACGGACGAACTCTTGACTTTGTAGTAGTCGAAACGCGTTCTGGCTCGCAGCGATATCTTTGAACGGGTCGATTTCCCAAAGAGTCCTTCCGAGCAACTCGATATGAGAATACCCCAGCAGATTTTGCAGAAACGGGTTTACGTCAGTTATCTGGCCAGTTTCTGCATCCAGAAGGAGGATGCCATCTTTAGCGGTCTCGAAAAGCCGCCGGTAACGAACCTCAGAAGCCTTAAGGGCTTTATCTATCTGCTGTTGTTCGCCCAAATTGTGCTTAGGCCACTGCTTTTCGCTGGACAGATTGGTCGACTGGACTGCTTGGGCATCCAGATTTGTCAGCGGAGGTGCTTTATCCTTTACCAATTGGGAGCGCGTTTTCAAATTCATCATAACCCTAAAATGGCAACTAAATTACTTCCGTAAAGACGGTTTGGAGAACCGAATCGGAAGTGCACGAATATATTGGAACTTTAGGTTTCAAGAATTAGTATATACACAATACACCCTGTCCGCATCCGTCTGGCGGGGGATGATTGTCTCCTCCAGTTGGGGGAAATTGATTTAGTTTGAGCTAAGGGCGAGAGTTTGTCTCATCCTGATAAAAGCTTCATGTTTTTGCTCACCCAGTTAATGTTTGTGCCCTGCCACTCCCACGAAACAAAAAGGTTAACACAAACCCGGCAATAAACCCGCCAATGTGCGCCATATAAGCCACGCCGCCCGTATCTGCTGTGTTAGCAATCGAACCAATTCCGCTAAAAAACTGCAGAACGATCCAAAGCCCAATGACCACCAGTGCAGGCATTGGAATCACGCCTCTGCCCATCAACACATTAACTTTTCCCTTCGGGAACAACAGTATGTAAGCACCGAGTACCCCCGCAATTGCCCCTGATGCACCCAAATTCGGAACGTTTGATCCGATGCTAAACGCTAGCTGTGCAAAAGTTGCCACAAGCCCGCAGAGCAGATAGAAGATTGAGAACTTGATATGCCCGAAACGGTCTTCCACATTGTCACCGAAAATCCATAAGTAAAGCATGTTGCCTCCCAGGTGAACCCACCCAGCATGCATGAACATAGAAGAGAAGAGTGTAAGAAAATCACCGAGGGGATTGGCAAGGAAGCGGGCTGGAACAAAAGCCCATCTTTCAACAAAAGCGTCACCACCACTTAATTCTACAAAGAAGAAGAGCACATTCAGAGCGATCAAAGCAAACGTGACCAGCGGAACAGTGCTGCGAGAGCTATTATCATCACCAATTGGGAACATAAGGTTTTACTCCTTATTCCATTTTAAGAATCACTAATTCATACAAGGATGATAATCTGATATGAATTGGAAATTGAGGTGAATTGCCCACCCAGGTGATTCGACTCGTGGTGTCTAATCACTTTGAATAGCCCAAATAGCAGCAATGCCCAGATCACGGCGTATCGAGGTCTCTCTTACTTGGCGATGGATTGCGAAATTTCCTTAACCATTGCCGCAGTTTTTTCTGGCAGGTTCGCGCGGGTTGCCACATCCGCCTGGGCAATGATCCCCACAATCTTATCGTTGTTGTCAACAATAGGGATGCGGCGCAGTTGATGCTCAGCCATCGCATCAATCGCCTTCTGCAAGTCATCCTCAGCCCGGCAGGTCACTATATGGCGCGTCATCACCGACTCTACTTTCGTGGATTCGGCATCCTGCCCTTTGGCTACGATCTTCAAAGCCAGATCACGATCGGTCACGATACCGACCAATTTTTTGGTCTGCTCATTTTCAATAACAGGGATTGAACCGATGTTCTCGCTCAGCATCAATTGCGCCATTTTTGTCACCATGTCATCTGGCAGGCAGCAAACGGGGTTTTTTGTCATCACTTCATTACATTTCTTCATTATAGAATTCTCCTTTTGTTAAGGTTCAAGGTAAAAAAAACAAAGCACCCAAGCAGAGTGGTTGACGTCCAATTTCCCGCACCGGCATCTTGAAATTTTGTTCGCACAGGATGATTTGATCCCCTCTGGTAATGCGAGTCAGGTGTCACTTTGCAATTTCGAATTTTTAGAGGTCTTTGTAAAACTTCCGTCTGCTTTCAAACCACCAGACGGTTGAAGAAGGAGTGGTAGCGCACCAAGGAAGCCTTGCAAAGATCTTCAGTTGAGAGACATCATTGCCCTGATTCCACTGGGCCTCCAGCAAGCTATGTTTGTTGGTAAACATCTGGGTGATTTGCTCGATCACCTCAGCACCAGCGCGCTGCTCGTCCACAAACAAACATTCAGATCTATTATTTCTCTTTATCGACTGCATCTGTTCCGAGTAATTCGTTGAACAGAGATCGGTAATAAATCATTGCCTGA
>JACUUU010000381.1 GCA_014859065.1 Anaerolineales bacterium | reverse complement strand
CTGACGATATTTCATATCTGCACTCCTTTTGATTGGTTATCTATGGTGAGTTGGCATGCATGGCAAACCCGTAGCCCCTGGTTGTAGATGAACAGCGCGGGTGTCCCACCAAATGTGATCAAATCTGTAATTGCTGGAAACGGAACTCTTTGAGTTTTGACCAGGTATGATTGGGCTCTGGGTTGCATAAACCTCCCATTTTGTACATGAGGTTAGGGATGCAGGGCTTTGATGAGATCTTCATTGCTGAGCATAGATAATTCTAACAGGCGCGCGTAAGGATTACCAGTAAGCTGGAAATAGTGGGCGAAAGCCGGTTCTGTTTTCAACCCGCGGAGTTTTAACTGGTGGATTTCTTGACGCGCTTTTAAGCCACCTATTTCCAGCAGGCGAGCTTCTACCACCATGTGGCGGAAAGCATTCTGCTGTTCTACCGGGCAGGGCTGTGCGAAAATTTGGATGGGAAATTCCTTGTATGAAAAGCTGGCTATAGCTGCAGGCAGGTGGTGTATAGTTTTGATTTTCAGGTGGAAATCCTCGTGCTCCCCATATTTATTCTTGACAATTATTGAAAAGGCATTTAAGTCATCTGTATCACAGATGATGTCCAGATCGCTACCAGGAATGTCAATGCCGATTGGCAAAGTGCCCACCAATGTAGGGTTAAATTGTGCTAATACCTGCATAACTTGGAGTTCATCTAATACCTGATAGGCTGCGCGTTGGCGTAAGTTTCCCCGCGCCAGGTAATCAAGATCGTACCAGGAGTGGATATCAGGTTGGGTCAAGATGAGTGTTTTTCAACCAGAGAATCGATTGCGACCATTTATTGATAACTGAGCCAGCAGTTCGCCTAGAGATAGGTCGTTTAACGAGGTGAGCTGAAGGTCTGCATCCTCGAGGTTCAGCTGGCGGGTCAAGAGATTTGGAACTGCGATGCAGGTTAGACCTGCACGCTTGGCTGCCAGTATTCCATTCGGCGAATCTTCGATCGCGATTGCCTGGGTGCTTTTTACCTCGAGACATGCCAATGCAGCCAGGTACACGGCTGGATTGGGTTTGGTGACTTCGACATCATCAGAGGCTTTAACACACACGAATTTGGAGAGCAGTCCAAGCCTGTCAAGATGACCAGTGACCCAATCGCAGGAGGAACTGGAGGCAACTGCGAGTTTCAGCCCTTTACGGTGCGCCTCTTGCAAATATCTTTCAACACCCGGCATGATTGGTTTTTCCAGGATCAAAGCATCTTCGCGCTGCTGGCGTTTATGTTCTAGCTCCTGGCGATCAACCTTACCACCGAGTTTTTCCTC
This sequence comes from Anaerolineales bacterium, assembly GCA_014859065.1. Taxonomy (GTDB): domain Bacteria; phylum Chloroflexota; class Anaerolineae; order Anaerolineales; family UBA4823; genus Kmv39. Next base: position 1,744 of record JACUUU010000381.1, on the reverse strand, counting down.
CAGCAGGTCGTATGGGCCATAAGGAACATCTTTAGTGCCAATGAAGATTGACCAGGTGCTGAAGGGAAAGTCAAGGTCGTATTTGGCAAACAGTTCCCTCCAGGACTGATAAATAGGACCTTCAGTATCCAGGATGAGACCATCAAAATCAAAGATGATGGCTCGAATGTCTTCAATCAATTGCTCGGTTCCTCCTTTGCATCTTCGATTATATCTTTTGCCAGGGCGGTCAAGTCTTCAAAGCTGTCGACGTCTGTATGGGTAGCTCGCCAGTAACGGTCGAGCAGTTCCAGGTGAGTCAGGCTGCTGAAAGCCTGATCCTCAGGCAGGCGGATACGCGCTTCAATTCTCGGGCGTTTTACCAGGTGAAATTCAAAGGCATTGGCTGCACGTTGGCGTAAACTGGTCTCATCGATTAGCGCTTCCCAATCGCGGGGGTAATCCAGAACCAGGCGTGAGATGGTGTTTTCCAGCTGGTCGCTGTCCGGAAGGGCATCGTTCAATTGGTTGGTTATGTCCTCCTGAGTATCCAGGCGCAGGTAGACATCAATAAAGGGACGAATTTCCTTTAACTCCCGCCAATCAACATGGGTAACACCGCGTTCGACGTGAGCAATGATGAAGAACTTTTGATCAGCGGCTTCGCCAAAATCCACTCGTTCGATTGAGCCAGGATAGATCGCCGGAGGGTGACCGTTCCCATTGAGGTCCTGGGGTTTATGAATATGACCTAATGCGACGTAATCCAGACGGGGGTCACGCACCAATGAACCCGGAAGGACCAAATCACCTCCCAGCATCACCGATCGTTCTCCACCATATGTGGCGCCTTGAACTGAGGCATGGGCTGTCAGAACTACGGGAAGGGCTGGGTCTGCCCTTTCAAGCCAGCGGTCGACCAGCTCGCTGACGCGTTCCTCGATTTGGGTGTATATCTCAGCTGGATCTTCGAGACGGATACCCAGGTTTGCTAGAAGACCCGAACGGGAGATCCAAGGGAGGGCCAGTATCTGCAGTGGAATTCCCTCTAAATCGTCAGGTTTAAGAAAAGTGGGCCGGTCGACGACACGCACGTGAGGCACCTCCAGGGTGGAAAACTCCTCCACTGCATGGGCACGTCCTAAGCTGGGCGCCAGGTCGTGGTTGCCGACTAACAAAATGGTGGGAATGCCAGCTTTAGAAAGACGGATAATGCGCCTCCCCCACTCACGCTGGAAAGTTGGGGCAGGATTACGGTCTTTATAGGCGTCGCCAGCGAAAATTACTAAATCGACCTGCTCTTCAATGGCTGTATTTACAATGGTATCCAGGGATTTCAGGAAATCCATTACCCGAAGCGGCAAACCAGTTTGTGGATCGTGCCGTCCATAATTAGCCATATCGATGTGAGCGTCGGCAAAGTGAAGGATCTTAGGCATATTTCATAAGTATACAGATATTTGAATGCAAATTAGAGTTGATAATGTTCATGGCGAACTCACTCCCAGACGCTGCAGTTCTTGCCTGGCTGGTGTTGAGTTTGGGTTGATGGTAAATGCGAAGCGAAAATCTGCGATTGCGCTGTTGAGATCTCCCAGGGCTTCTTTAGCCATGCCTCGCCAGTAAAGCGATTCTTCCAGAGTGCCATCTCCCATGGGGAGAGTGGTGTTAGCCAGGTCGATTACATCCTGGTAGCGACCGGTGTGGTAATAAGCAATGTAGGGACCGTCTTGATACCACATCATTCGCCAGGGACGTTTGTCAT
>JACUUU010000380.1 GCA_014859065.1 Anaerolineales bacterium | reverse complement strand
TGAGACTGCGTCGTTTCACTTAGCGCAAAGTTCGGCTCCTAATGACATGCAATGTTATTCAAGAATGAAGACTACTGACGGTGTGGAGGTATGGTGAGGTAAATGCACCTCCACCCCAGCCCTCCCACATTTCGCAAACTGCGCTTATGGGGGAGGGGGAAGGCGAAGGGCAGCTAGAAGCACGAGGTGTTACTACCATTGCAGGTTATTCGAGCTGCCGGTCAAGATGCTGAAGTTACCATCGCCGCAGAGGTCCTTCGCTGCAAAGGGTACTTCAAATGACACGAAATGTCATTCCAGATTGAAGACCGCTGGTGGTATGGAGTTACTCGCAATGACAGGGAGATTGAAGTCCGTGCAGCGGTGTGGAGTTGCTCAGGAGGAAGGCTGGACCATTAAAGTGACGTCCGCATAAATCATTAACTCATCGCACGCTTGCCTTGCCGGATGTGCCGAAAATATCGTAGAGCTGCCCGCACCATTGGTGGTAAGCTGTGCGGATGCCTTCAGAAATTGAAAACATGGAAGCGGTTGGATCTGCAGCGGCGGAGCGCATATTCTCAGTCGCGCTGTTCATGATGCTGGTAGCGAAGTTGACCTTGCTTATCCCGGCGGCAATGGCGCCGCGGAACTGCTCATCCGAGAGCCCGGTGCCGCCGTGCATGACCAGGGGCACCTTCACCCGCTGGCGGATCTCCCTGACCAAATCTAAATCAAGGCGGGGTGTCCTCTTATAGAGACCATGGGCGTTGCCAAAGGCAATGGCAAGGAAGTCAACACCGGTCTCGTTGACGAATATTTCCACGGTCTGCGGGTCGGTAAAGCCATAGCCACGGCCTCCCAGGGACTCGTAGTCATCGCCCATACCCACCTGCCCCAGCTCAGCCTCGACACCAGCGCCAAATCTGTATGCCGCCTCAACAACCTGGCGGCTATTGGCGATGTTCTCTTCCAGGGGCAGCCTGGAACCATCGTACATCACGTCAGTGAAGCCGTACTCCAGCATTTGCAGGCACTGGGCAACGCTTTCTCCATGATCTAGCATGATTGAAACCGGCATTTCTGTGTCCTCAGCCCGGCAGCGGATATAAGCTGACAGCGCGCGGCAGTTGGGGAGTTTGGCATAAGGGGCATAAATGCCAAAAATGGTTGGGGCGCGTTTTTCGATTAGCGCGTCCATTACACCTTCAATGCCCTGCATTTCAAATACATCGAATAAGGGGACTGCATACCCATACAACGATGCTTTGATCAATTCATTCTTTATCGAGACGAGTGTCATTCATCCACCTCAGCGCCTATTCTTCCTATTTATGTGAAGGTTTTCATTAACCAATGGGGACATCACGCACATAATCTGCCATCAGTGGCCACAACTGGCGATACCTTTCAAAGTTTTCGGCATATTCCTGCTGCCGGCTTTGGTCCGGCTCGAAAGTTTTTTGCTCATGTACCATGGCTGCAACCGCTTCCGAGTAGTTGCTGAAGGTCCCACTCCCCACACCGGCAATGATGGCTGCGCCTAATGTGCCTGCCTCGGTGACTGTCGGGCGGATAAAGGGGCGGTTGAAAATGTCGGCACAAATTTGCACCCAGATATCAGCCTTACTGCCGCCCCCCACTGCTCGAAAGCTGTTCACCTGGAGGCCGATTTCCGGTAAGGACATCACCACTTCTTTTAAATAATAAGCGGTGCTTTCCACGATCCCCTTCAAGATGTCGCCACGCTGGGTATCTAAACTTAGCCCAAGTATGACCCCGCAGGAGTCATTGATAAAATGTGGTGGTCCGGTGGGGGCAAAATGCGGCAGCACCAGAATTTTTCCTGCGCCGGCAGAAATCTCCTGAAACAAGATCTCATAGATATCTTTGCCCGCTGACCGAGCCTGCCTGTGCTCCTCTGCGGTGAAAACCTCACGGAACCACTTGACCAGCGATCCGCCCTGATTGTAGATAAATGTGACCAACTTGCCAGGCACAGCGTGATGTTCTGTGTTCAAGCCCAGGTTGAGCATCGCCTTATCCGGAAAACGCCGGCTGAAAACTGGTGTAATGCAGTGAAAAGTCCCCATCCCGTATACAGCCTGCCCATCATCGATAACCCCACAACCGACCGCGTTAGCACACTGGTCATGTGCTCCAGCAACGATGCTGATATTTTCAGGAAGCCCTAACTCAGTGGCACCAGCTTTCGAAACCTTCCCGACCGATTCACCGGAGGGGACCAGTGGGGGGAGTTTGGAACGGTCAAGTCCCGATAGCTCCAGGAGGTCATCTGACCAATCCAAGCGGTCGATATCAAAGAGTAAGGTACGGTTGGCGAGGGAGTAATCGACGAACGGCTGCGCGCCGAGCTGGTGGGAAATAAAACCGCCCCATAGTAAAAACCTGTCGACCCGTTTGAACAAGCCAGGTTGGTGCTCCTTCATCCACATCAGTTTTGGAAGGGTATGTGTGTGGCTCATCCGGTTACCGTTGATGCGGTACAGGCGTTCATCTCCGATCGCTTGAAAAAGGGCAGGTTCGTATTCCACCCCGCGCGTGTCAAAATTTAATATGGATGGGCCCAGCATCTCGCCTTTTGCTGACAGCGGCACGACCGCTTCACCCAGAGAAGAGACTGCCAGCGCTGTAATTGGGTCGCGCTCTAAGCCGGCAGCTGCTTCCCGGATGGTCTCTTTCACATCTTCCCAGACCTGAAAGGTGTCCAGTTCCGCCCAGCCAGGTTGAGGGCGTTGGTAATCATATTCCCGGTAAGCCAGGTTCAAAAGACGCCCATCTTCCGCGAATACCGCTGCTTTACAGCCGGTGGTACCGGCATCGATGCCCATCAGGCTCATGTGATCCTTTTCCTTTCCAGCGAGAGAATACGTTTGTAGTGTGATTATACTGCCTTCAGATACCTGTGAAGAAACTGCTCCTGTTGAGTGCTTCATAGTAAAATTCTGGGGTGGAGGGAACAATTTATGTTGACTGAACCGATTAACGGCGCGATCACTTTCTTTAAAACCAATGATCTGGAAGAGACCACCCGATTCTACAGAAATATGCTCAATTTGCCAATGGT
>JACUUU010000379.1 GCA_014859065.1 Anaerolineales bacterium | reverse complement strand
TTCTGTAAATTCGGTTTTTAATGCGGGCGCGGTGAAATTCAACGGTCAGTACTTGCTACTGACTCGCGTGGAGGACTTAAGCGGTTCCTCCCACTTATGGTTAGCGAGAAGTTCGGATGGTGTAAAGTTCACCCCAGACCCACATCCAGCTTTACTGCCTGCATCGGAGGAGCCATTCCGATCTGTGGAGCATTTCAGCCTGGAAGATGCACGCATCACTCCTCTTGAGGATTCATTCTATATTACCTATGTTGGCTACTCTAAATACGACTGCGTGTCCCTGCTGGCTCGCACAGATGATTTCGAAACCTACCATCGTGTTGCGGTAATCACATTACCGGATAATAAGGACCTGGTTCTGTTCCCTGAGAAAATTGGAGGGCGTTACGCCTGCCTCAACCGTCCAATGACCCATACTTCCGATCGGGGAGATATCTGGATTAGTTTTTCTCCGGACTTGGTTTACTGGGGCGATCATCGCCCAGTCATGTCGCCTCGACCGCGAAAATGGGATAGTACCAAAATCGGCGCAGGAGCGCCACCGATTAAGACATCCCATGGTTGGCTGGAGATATTTCATGGGGTGCGGACAACCGCCGCAGGAACACTTTATCGCTTGGGTGCAGTTCTGCTGGATTTGGAGGAGCCCTGGCGAGTGATCGGGCGTGCCAATCAGGCCATCCTTTCACCTTTTTACCCTGAAGATTTCCACGGCAACGTCAGTAACGTTGTCTTCACTTGCGGTGTTATCCCAGAGGAGAATGGGCAGCTCAAGGTGTACTATGGTGCCGCTGACCAGGTGATGTGTCTGGCAACGGCTACCCAGGAGGAAATCATTACTATTTGTTTAGAGGGTAAGGAGACACCATGAAACCACTAAACCTGGGATTGGTGGGTTATGGAGGTTTTGGTCAGTTCTCCCTGGACGCATTGGAAGCCCTGCCGGATGTGCACCTCGTAGCTGTTGCTGATACAGACTCGCAAAGGCGCCTTGAAGCTGCCCGCCTGGGTGTTCGTACATTCAAACAGGCTGATGGTCTGCTAGCGCTACCTGAGGTGGATATCGTCCAAATTAGCACGCCACCCAACACTCATGCTTCCCTGGGTATCGCTGCAGCCCGTGCGGGAAAGCATGGGTTGTGCGAGAAACCACTCGCATTATGTATGGAAGATGGTGCCGAAATGATCGCTACCGTGCAGGCCAATGGTGTGCGATTCATGATAAATTACGTGTTACGGTATAACCCGCTCATCCTGCGTTTACAGGTATTACTTCACAAAAAGATTTTAGGTAAGCTGCACCATCTCTCGCTCGAAAACTGGGCAACCGACGAATCGCTCAAGCCTGGGCACTGGTTCTGGCAACCAGAGTATAGTGGCGGGATTTGGATTGAGCATGGAGTCCATTTCTTTGACTTGTTCAATTGGCTTATCGGACAGAATGCGGAAACCGTGGCGGCAACCAGCCAGATGCGTCCGGATGGTTGCCTGGATCGGGTGTGGGGTTTGGTACGTTATCAGGAGGGGGTAGTAGCCAGCTTCCATCATGCATTTACCCAACCTGCCCGGATAGAGCAGACCACCATTCACCTGACCTTTACACGAGGGTACGTCACTCTTAATGGCTGGATTCCGACGCGCATGGTCGTTGAAGCGCTGCTGGACGAGGCGAGTCTGGAAATCTTCCGTGAATGGGCGGGGTATGATCCAATAATCCTGGAGAACTACAGCGGAGAACAGATATGTGGATGGTCTTTTGGAGCTCCTTACCGGGCAACCGCACGGATCCGTGCAGAGTTTGACTTATCCGAGGGAAAGCTGAATGTCTATCGTGAATCTATCCGAGCTGTGATGGCTGACCTGATCCGTTCCATCAAGGATCGTGAGTATCTACCAGCGATCACCATGCAAGAGGCACTTGCTTCCTTAGCCGTGGCGCAGGCAGCCACGTCAGCCGCACAAAGCGGAAAATGGGAGCCAGTTCCACAGGTACTGACCAGGCAGAGGTAAAATGAGACTACAAAAGCATTCCAGCAACCCGATCCTGATACCCAACCTGCAACATGCGTGGGAAGCCCTGAATGTCTTTAACCCTGGCGTCATTCATTTCAATGGGATCTTCCACATGTATTACCGCGCCCAGGGGCTGGATTATATTAGCCACATCGGCTATGCCATCTCCGAAGATGGTGTTTACTTCAAACGCCTCGACAAACCCCTGATCTCACCTCAAGATGAATGGGAAGCGCGTGGCATCGAAGATCCGCGCATCACCTATCTTGGCGAGGAAGGTCGTTTTATCATGGCATATACCGCCTATTCGAAGTTAGGGATTACACCCATGTTCGCCGAGAGCAACAACTTGCTCATCTGGAAACGCATTGGTCCCCTGGTTAAAGGTGAAGACAACAAAGATCATGTTCTCTTCCCACGAAAGATCGGCGGCCGGTACGTCTCCTTCCATCGCCGCCCCCCTTCCCTCTGGCTTGCTTTCAGCGACGATCTAATCCATTGGAGAGACTTTACCATTGTGATGAGCCCACGCGAAGGCAGTTGGGATAGCAAAAGAGTGGGAGCAGGTGGGGTACCGATCGAAACCGAACTGGGTTGGCTGTTACTCTACCATGCCTACGATTTCGAGCATGTGTACCGTTTAGGGGCATGCCTCCTCGATCTCCAGAATCCGAGCAAAGTCATCTCCCGCCCACTGGAGTTCATTATGGAACCGGAAGAGCAATGGGAGTTAAAAGGCGAGGTTCCTCATGCGATCTTCTCAGCCGCGAACCCGGTTGTCGATGATATAGTTTACGTGTATTATGGCGCTGCTGACCGGGTGATTGGGCTGGCTACTTGCAGCCTGCAAGAACTGTTAGGGTTCGTGCATCCCTAATCAACTCTCAGATTTATGATTTCTCTACGCAGGTAGTAAGATAAAGAAGCCCGCACCCTTGGCTTTTTTGAATTTAACACTTCAACATCAGAGCAGAGGCGCTGCACTCCTTAAATCCCCTTACAGAAGTAATCAGTGATTCAGAAATTGACCTGGTGTTCGTTGCCAGCCAGCAAACTCTTGAT